>CAXTIY010000211.1:0-6367 GCA_964244215.1 uncultured bacterium | reverse complement strand
CCCCGATGCTACGTAACTTCCGGGCAAGGTCGCGTAACGATCGCACCTTACACGGTTGTGTGCTATCATGTAAGCGATGGCAGACACGCTTACGATTCGGCTTGATAAAGAGCAACGCAGACTATTCGATGCAGAGGCACTCTCCCGTGGTGTCGGTCCATCGACGCTTGCCCGCGAGTTACTGAGCGAGCGACTGCGCGAGATTCGGCGCGCTCGAATCTACCGCGAAAGCGAAGAGGCGGGAAACCGCTACCATGCCGCCCTTGCAGCACGTAATCGCGGCGAGTCGCATGAAGACATCGAGATTTGGGAACTCGATTCTGGCGCAACCGACTATTTGCCGCCATACGAAGACACAGCCGGCGGGACACGACCATAAAGGCCGGGCAAATTCTTTGGATCGACTGGCGCGGCGACGCCCTTCCCAAAGAGGCAAATAAATTGCGACCCGGCATTGTCGTCGAGGGCTCCAATTATTTTGCGCCGCAATATCCGAACGTGCTCGTCGTCCCATGCACCACATCTCTACCAACCGTAGCGCCTTCACTTTGCGTCGAAATCGAGCCCGACGAAACGAATGGTTTCGTTCGTTCGACTTGGGCGATCTCGCCTGGAGTTATTAGCACCTCGAAGCGTCGTATCGTTCGAGAGACGACACACTTCGTTACGCCGACGCAGCTCGCTGAAATCCGTTCACAGATAGCCGAAGTTTTGGAGATCTACTAGCGCCTCACTCAAAAAGCGTCTGCTGAGCCGAGGCTTCGACCGGCGGCGGCGCGGGCGGCGCGTCGAGCTTCGCGCGCACCATCTTGAGGTCGTTCCAAACGAGGCGCTTGGAGGCTTCGAGTTCGCCGCCCGTCATCCGCAGGATGTACGCCGGGTGAAACGTCGCGATGAGCGCGATGCCGGCCGGGCCTTCGAACCACTGCCCGCGCTGCTTTGTTATCGAGAATTTCGGACCGAGAAACGACTTGGCCGAGGGCGCCCCGAGGCACAGAATGATGCGCGGCCGGATGATCTCGATCTGCTCGTCGAGATAGGGGCGGCAGTTGGCCATCTCATCCGGGCTCGGCGGACGGTTTCGCAGTCGCACGCCGTCATCGAGCGTGGGGCGGCATTTCACCGTGTTGCAGATGAAAACGTCCTCACGCGGTAAGCCGATCGCGAGGAGCATCTTATCGAGCAGGGCACCGGCTCGCCCGACGAACGGGCGCCCGAGCTTGTCTTCGGTTTCGCCCGGGCCTTCGCCGATAACCATCACGTCGGCACACGGATCGCCCTCGCCGTAGACGGCTTGCCGGCGGATCGAGCCGATCTCGCACTTGCGGCAGCGCTCCACCACGGCCGCCGCGTTCGCCAACCGTTGCTCGCGCGCCGCGCGATCCGCCACGCTCACGGCAGCGCGTATCCGGGCTCGGGCTCGAGCAGTACCGCTTCTCCGAATGCGAGCACGCGCGTCGATCCGTCGCTCTCTTCGCTCGCGCGAAATTGCAGACTCACTACGCCGTTGGCACCGAGCCGCTCGGCATGTCCGAGCATCGCTCGCAGCGATTCGCTGCGCGCGCGTTCGGCATCGGTTAGGTATTCCGTCGGCGCGAAGCCGATGAAGGCGCCGATCGAGCGAAACGTCGCGCGAATGAGACTGCGCGGCGTTACCGATTCGCCGAGCACGCGACCGTACGAAGCGACGATGCGAAAGCCGTCGAGCCGCTCGAACGTAACGACCGCTTCGGGAGCGATCACCGCGGCCGAACCGCCCGCCGTACGCCCGTGACGAGCGCGACGAGCAAGCCTGCGTAAACGAGGTAGCGAGAGATCAGCGCGATTACGAGCGCGGCATACCAAAGCCGGCCGTGATGCTTGATCCAATATTTACGCCGCGACGTCTGTTTACGCGCTTCGACGCTGTACTGGCCGCGCGCACTGCCCATGCCTTCATGCGATGCCTCGCTCGCCGGAACGTACCACGTCTCGTACCCCGCGTGCGCCGCGCGTAGCGCGAAATCGACTTCTTCGTGATAGAGAAAGAAACGCTCGTCGAACGGTCCGATCTCGTTCAGCAACTCGCGCCGGATGCAGAGCGCGGCTCCGATCGCGATATCGACGCGCCGCTGCGTCGCGTGGCCCCAGGCGCGCAATTCCGTGCCGTTCGCGTAGCGGCGCAGCAGCGGCCACTCGCCCCAGGCGCTCGAGCGCAGAAACGCGCCGAGCCACGTATCGAATTCGCCGCACGATTCTTGAATCGAACCGTCGTTATTGTAGATGCGCGAGCCCGCGATCCCGCAGCGCGGGTGCGCGTCCATGAACGCGACGATTTCGCCGAGCGCGCGATCGTGCAGCTGCGCATCGGGATTGAGCAAGAACGCATACGGCGCGCTCGTCACGGCGAACGCGCGATTGCACGCCGCCGCAAAACCGAGATTCGCGCCGTTCTCGAGGATCGTCACCGCACCGCCGTAGCGCTCTTGGATGAATGCGCGACTCCCGTCGCTCGACCCGTTATCCGAAACGACGACGTTTGCGAACGTCGCGTCGCCGCGCACTTCCGAGAGCGCGAATACGGAATCGAGGGCGGTCGCGATCTTGTCCTTATCGTTCCAGCACACGACGATGACGTCGATCGCGGGCGCACCGCTCACGCGCCGACCTTCGCTTCCAGTCGCGGCCGCTGCTGGAGGAACGGCCACACGAACGTATCGATATCGCCGTCGATGACGGCCGCCGTGTTGCCCGTCTCGACGTTCGTGCGATGGTCTTTCACGAGCGTGTACGGTTGCAAGACGTACGAACGGATCTGCGAACCCCATTCGTTCGCACGCCGGTCGCCGCGGATCTCGGCGAGCTTCGCTTCGCGCTCCTCGATTTCGCGCTGTACGAGCATCGAGCGCAGCATCGTCATGGCGACTTCGCGATTTTGCATCTGCGAGCGCTCTTGTTGCGACGCCGCGATGAGGCCCGTCGGCTCGTGGATGATCCGAATAGCCGATTCGGTTTTATTGACGTACTGGCCGCCCGCGCCGCCGGACTTATACGTTTCTATGCGCAGATCTTCGGGCCGAATGTCGATCGAAATCTTTTCGTCGGTTGCGATCTCCGGCACGATGTCGACCGATGCGAACGATGTATGCCGGCGATGTTGCGCGTCGAACGGCGAGATGCGTACCAGGCGATGCACGCCACGCTCGCTCTCGAGCATGCCGTACGCGTTGCGACCGCGTAGAAAAAACGCGGCCGATTTGAGCCCCGCTTCTTCTGCGGGCGATTCGTCGATGAGTTGCGTCGAGAAACCCTTGCGTTCGGCCCACCGTAGATACATGCGCAAGAGCATCTGCGTCCAGTCGGCCGCATCGACGCCGCCCGCGCCCGCATGGATCGTGACGATCGCGTTATGGCCGTCGTACTCACGATCGAAATTGGCCGCCATCTCGAGCGCATCGACGCGCGCGCTCGCAGCCGAAAGAAGCGCTTCTGCCTCTTCGGCCGCGCCCTCTTCCTCACCGAGGATTTCGAGCGTTTCGCGCGCCTCGCCGAGCTGCCGGGCAACGCCCGTCATTTCGTCGACCTCTTCACGAAGATCGGCGAGCTGCTTCATCACCTTCTGCGCGGCCTCGGCGTCGTTCCAAAACGCTTCATCGCGCGTACGGCGATCGAGCTCCGCTACGCGGCGGGCCTTGCCTTCATAGTCAAAGCCGCACCTTGAGGGCGTCGAGACGGTCCTCCAAGCGGGCGATGGCGGTCAGTTGGGAATCGCTCATGATACGCGAAGTTTTCTGCGGGACGGGACGCGGGCCTCCGTGAAGCGATGCTCGACCACTTCGGGAGCTTTGGATGCCCGCGATTATTAAGGGCCGCGCGCCTTTCTCGGACGGCGACTTGCAACGTCTCTCCGCGACGAACCCCGGCTGGCAATTCGAACGCTCGGACGATGGAGCACTTCTCGTGAGCCCGGCTGCTACGCCCGGCGGCTCTAAGAGCGGCGAGGCGTTCGCTCAACTCTATGCTTTTGCAAAGAACGCTCGGGGCAAAGCATACGACGCCCAGACCGGATTTAAGACGCCCGGAGGCGGCGTCGTTAGTCCGGCCGCCGCCTGGGTCAGCCCGGCACGGATCCTGGCTCACCAGAACGACGACGGATACTGGCAGATGATGCCCGACGTCGTAATCGAGGTGGCGAGCAAAACCGATGAGTGGCCGCTCGTGACGTTAAAGATCGACAAGTATGTCGCGGACGGCGCGGGCTACGCGATCGCGATCGACCCGAGGACGTGTGAGATTTACGAGCGGGGCGTTTGCCCCGCTAATCTTTTGTTGGATACGCGCGCTATTATCGATGGGTAAGGCGGCTTAGAGTAGTTCGAAGCCCTCGAGCCGTGCCGCTCTCCGATCGAAGGTATGCGTCGTCGTGCACCCGGCGTTCGCACCGAGCGAAGCGATGAGCGCATCCGCGAAAGAACCCCGGCCTTCTTTAAGTACGATCGTGGCTGCGAATACTTGCTGCTCGCATTCAAACACGAGCGCATCGCTCGCAAGCATCGCCTCGAGCGCCGTGGCTATCTCGGCCGCCTGTAGACCATACGATCGTTCGAGGACCCATGCCGTCTCGGCCATCGCCACTACGCTTACAAAACCCGGATTCATCTCGCTTAAGCGAGCGAAAAGACGTGTCGCTTTGGCGGATTGAAGTGGCTCGTCTTGCGCTAGATAGCGAACGATGACGTTCGTATCGAGCCCGACCATTACCGTCGCTTGCGGCGCAGCGCGCCGGCGGCGGCGCCCGCGGTTATCGCTTCGTTCATCTCATCGATCGTTACGGATGAGGGCAGCCGTTTAACGATCCCCCGTAATGCAGCGACAGGGCGTTTTGGAAGGATGACAACGCTTCCATCGGGATGCATAAAGAACTTCACGCGGTCACCCGCGCGCAGGCCGAGGTAGTTGCGAATAGCCTTCGGGATGGTAGCCTGTCCCTTTGCCGTGAGCGCCGATTCCATACCGAGGTATTACTTTTGCAAAAACGCAATACCTTCGCTAAATGCGGCGACTAACGCTCGCGAAACAAGCCTACATCGAACGTGCTCGGTCGCACCTCATCGATGCGACCGTCTTGCTCCCATTCCTCGGCCTCGGATTCGTTCGCAAACCGGAACGACGCCCGGCTCGCGCGCAGGCGGTCGAATGAGTCGACGGCGTCTTGCGAAGACAACGCTTTATCGTTTAATTGCATTTTTTCGATCCATCGGTAACAGGGCGGCACTGATTCCGTTCGGCGTGGCTATCCCTTAAGCATAGGGTAACGGTCCCGTCGTTCTGCGTCTGTGCGAAATCGCACACTTGCGAATCAGGCATTCTTCGGCGGCGGCTTCAACAAAAAGATGAGCGGAATATTGAAGAGCGCAGAGATGGCGACCCATTTGGAATTATCGGCATAGGCGAGTACGGCGGCTTGGGCTCTTACGAGGCCCGAATACGCTCCGGCGGATACCGCGGGAGAACCGATCTGCGTGAGGTGATGCATCGTCGCACTGCCCGCGAGCAGTGAGAGAAACGAAGCGTAGCTGTGATCGAAGATTACCGTCAGCGCCGTCGAGCCGATCGTCCCGCCCAGCAAGAGCATGAGTTTGAAGATCGCGATGCCTTGCGGGCTCAGCGGAGGCGGCAGCGAGCGCACGGTAACGTTCGCGATCGGTGAAAACAAACACGCAAAGCCCGCGCCCGACAAGACGAGTGCGAAGGCGAACGTCCAGAAATTCGAGGCGTACGTGGTTTGCATCGATAGCAGCGCGTACGAGGCCGGCACGAAGATGAAGCCGAGCGCGACGGGAATTTTCACGTCGATCTTTCCCGCGTTCACGAGCAGCACCGCCGTCGGCGCGACGAACACGATCGCGATGATCCGCAGCACGAGCAACCCACCCGCCGTCGACGGCGGAAGCCCGAGTTGCGTCTGCGCGTAGATGAGAAATTCGTTCGCACCGAAGAGCGGCGCGCCGAGCCCGAAGCCGAGAGCGCTTCCGACCGCGAGGTTGCCCGTACTGAAAAGATTGAGCCGAATGAACGCCTTCTCGCCCAGCCGCAATTCGCGCAAAACGAACGCCGTCATGGCAAGGGCGAATAGGGCGGCGTTGGCCACGATCCAGCTATCCGCGAACCAATCCCGACGCTCGCCGTACGCTGCAACGTAATTGAAGCCGAAGCACGCGAGGAAAAATAACCCGACGCCCGTCCAGTCGCTCGAAACGGATTTCTGCGGCCCCGGCGCTTCGAGCAACGTCATGACGATGGCGCCGGCGACGAGCGTCATCACGGCGTATAACGCGAAGACACCCCGCCAGTATTCGTGATCGATGAACCAGCCGCCGAGGAACGA
>CAXTIY010000210.1:0-6378 GCA_964244215.1 uncultured bacterium | reverse complement strand
CCCGTCTTGCGGATCGTCTTCGATCATGATTATTGCGGTCGACGACCAGTAAGGGCCGTGGCTCACCGCTTCGACGAGCTGGCCGATTGCGTAATCGTGGTCGGCGAGCTCGAGTTCAGGCGTGCCGAGACCCTCGAGTGCCGCACCGTAAGAACCCGTGTGATCGTGCGGGATCGTCATCACCATGAGATTGGGCACGTTACGAGCAGCTACGAAGTTCGCATACTCACGCTTCCACTCTTCGATACGGTAGATGTCGGGATACGTCTGATCGAACGCACGATAATAACGGTCGGTGAGCGCGCGGATCGTGGGCGTGCTGGGCTGCGATTGCAGCTGGTGTCTGGCGAAGGGATAACGCACCGCGGGCGGCCCGAAAGCGGTGCCGTAGTAATCGAGGTCGATTTGCCAGCCATAATTGCGAACGGTCTTGCCCGCGCGTAGCGCCGTCTCCCAGATATAACCACCGGTCGCCGTGGGCGACAAGTCGTCGGCGCCCTCGGAGGCGGACGGATCCTTGAAGCCGGGCAAGATCGTGGAGCTACCGGAGGGGTCGAGCACGCCCGTGATGCGCGTCGTGAATATGGAGCTTCCGCCAGTCGGCGGATTGCCGAGATTCATATTCGCGACGATGCCCTGCCAATCGTACGTCAGGCCGAGTCCATTGGAATTTCCGTACTGGACCGGTTGCGTCTTTTCGATGAAGTCGTTCGTGTGCGACTGCATGGCCCAGTTCCAACCGACGCCGCTAGTTTCGCTCGAATCGTAGAAATTGTCGAGCGTGACGTAGTTTTCGGCGAGCGCGTGAAGATTCGGCGTTATCGGTCGCGAGAAGGTAGCGAGGCGCGGGTCGCCGTTTGCGCCGTTACCGAGATCGCCGAGCACCTGATCGTACGTGCGATTCTCGTTGACGATGTAGATGACGTGTTTGATTTTGGCGCGCAAGAACGCCATCATTCCGCCGTCACCGCGGCCGTGATTGAAGCCGTCGTTCACGTTTACGATCGACGTGAGATAGCCGAGGGAGCTCCCGGTCGGCGTCGGCATAGAAACGAGCCCGGATTTTTCGAGCTCCCACGTGTAGCTGTTGCGGTACGTTCTATTTAGCGACGTGCCGTACGGAGTATTGTGAGAGTAGTAGGTCTGATCGGGATTGGGGCCCGCGTTGGACTTCTCGTTTACGATGAAGAGGTGTTTGCCGTCCGGTGCGACGCTGACCGACGTCGGTAGCCAGCCGGTCGGGATGCGTCCGATGACCCGAGCGCTCGCGACGTCCACGACGGCCACGGCGTTTTCACCGCCGAGCGTCACGTACAACGTACGGCCGAACGGCCCGACTGCGATCGAATTCGGCATGGCGCCCTTGTATGGATCGCCCGGACGCGAGAGGCCGATGGTGCGGACCAGTTTATCCGTGGCCGTGTCGATCACGGCGACCGAATCGTCGTTGCCGCAAGCGACGTAGAGAAATCCCTGATCTCCGTCGAGGACCGCTTTATTGGGTCCGGAGGGAACCGGAATTACTTTGGTCAGAGCATCCTTGCTGACGACCATCACTTGACTGTCGCGTTCGCTCGTGACGTAAGCCTTCGCGAAAGCGCCCGTTGCCGAATCGCTCTTGACGGCGACCCAGAACGGAAATTCGCCTTGCGCCAAAAGTTGACCCGGAACCGCGAAATGAATTTCTTTGTGCAACGTGCGCTGCGGAAGATTGATGACCGTCGCCGAAGCGTTTTCGAAGTTCGCCGCAACCATCGTCTTGCCGTCTTTGCTCACGTCGAAGCCGGCAAGCACGGCGCCCGTAACGAGCGCCGGCGCGGCCTTTCCGGCGCGCGTATTTTTTAATTCGCCGCCGTCGTAACGCGGAATCGGCAGATAGTCGTCGCTATTGTGCCCGAGCACCACGAACGGCGCGTCCGGCGTATATTTGTAACCGTACGTTCCGGGCGGCTTTTCTTTATAGACGAGGACGCGATCGTCGACACCACCCGAGACGTAAAAGCGCGTGCCCGACGGGTCCCACGCCAGGCCATCGAAGGTATCGTTAATCGGAATTTTCTCGATCGTCCGCGCCGTTCCGGTGGACACGTCATAGACGAAAACGTACTCTCTTTGGCCGCCGGGATTGACGTTACCGAACGATTCGAACGCGCCATCGACGAGGGGCGGGTAGCCGTTCGGATTGGTCTTCTGGTTGCCGGGTTTGCCGGTCAGAGGATCGAGCGCCGGCAGCAAAATCGGCGGCCCCTGCTCGTAATTAATCGTGGCGTTGAATCCGCTCGTCAGGACGAGTAACGTCTTGCCGTCCGGGCTCAGCGCGGAGGACATGGCGCTATCGGAATCGGCATTGCCGTCCGCGCGCAACCCGGTCGCGAGACGCTGATACGACGAGCCCGGCGCCGCGGTCGCCGTGATAAATTGGCCCGTCGGTAAAAAAGCGGGACCGCCGTTGCCGCCGGTGACGCCATACGGGCTAACGCCACTTGCGCCCGCAGCAGAAGCTCCCGCTCCTATAATAGAAAGAGAAGCGCCCATAGCAAAAATCCGGCGCAGCGAATAATTCATATCGATCTCCAATGACGCGTGCGAGGCAAGCATACGACCATGAGATTAAGACCGCATTACGAATCGTTAAGAGAACGGCCGCCCTCGAAGCGAACGAACCTCCCCGCACATCGGCACCCGAGCCCGGACAACCTTAAATTTATAATAAGGTCGCAGTCGTCGGCGCGCCGCTCGCGAAGCGACGCCCATCACTTCCTTCGAGGATTGAGTTTTTGAGACCATCCCTTTTGCGACGCTATTATTGCGCCGCTTTTGCATTGGCCAGCGCCTTCGTTTTTTGCGGGCGCGTAACGCTTGCGGATACCCCGGAGGCCGGGAAGATCGCCGGAAGCGTCACGAGCGCGGATGGCGCAAAGATTCCGGGTGCGCTCGTCGTCTTGCGCGGACCCCGCTCCGAACGCTCGAGCCGCACCGATGCGGCGGGCCGCTTCGACGTTACAGACCTGCCGCCCGGAGCCTATGCCGTCAGCGTCGAGGCGCTCGGCTACGACGCACTTTCGGGCCGGACGGTCGGCGTGCGCGCGTCGCAAACGACGGACTTGCCGCTAAGTCTCGTGCGCTCTTCTTCGACGCTCGTTACGATCGGCCGCGTACAGACGAGCGGAAACAATACCCTCTCGACGTCGTCCGCGCCGAGCACGACGCTCGACGCTCAAACGTACGCAGCCGAGGGTTACACGCTTATGAGCGACCTGCTGCAAAACAACATATCGACGACGCTCGTGCATCCGCTCGGCGGCAGTACCGCACTACCGACTTCGGTCGCGCTACGCGGCCCCGACCCGACCGAGACACTCGTCGATATCGACGGCCATCAGGTGAACAACGGCAATACGGGCGATTTCGATCTCTCGCTTCTCGACCCGGCCGATTACGGCAGCGTCGAACTGGTCAAAGGCATCTCGCCCTCATCGCTCGTCGGACCGGACACGATCGACGGTGCGATCAATATTCGCACGCTCGAGCCGACGACCAACCCGCATGGCTTGTTGCGCTTTTCCGCGGGCTCGTTCGGCTCGTTCGGCTCGACGGTAAACTCGACGGGCACCTACGATCGACTCGGGTACGCGGTGTCCTTACATCGCACGACGACGAGCGGCGAAGTGAATCAATCGATCGTCGACACGAATACCGGCAATATCGTCCGCGTGGGAAGCGGCGTCGATGGTTCCACGGCTCTCGGCAAGCTTCGCTACGCATTCGGGCGCGGCGGCGACGGCTATGCCGAGTTTTCGTTTCGAGATCAAAGTCAGATTCGCGATCTCTCCGCAGCGCTCACTTCCTTTAGCGCCCCGGGCGGCCAAACGAGTGACAGCTCGCATGTGCGAAAGACGCTCGACGAAGGGGATCTTGCGACGTCCACTTTACCGTTCCTCGACGGATTCCAAGGTACGACACTCGCGGCGCACAACGCCGGATACGGGCTCGATATACGCACTCCGATCGGGGCGCCCGGGCCGTCCGGCGTCGCGCAAACGAGTGCGCTTTTCCGGCACTACACGTCGTTCGTCGCGCAATCGGTGACGGGGCCCGGAGCCGATTCTTCGCCTTACCTGTACAACGATCGTGACCGCGTCGATGATGAAACGCTGCAACTCGAGCACGCGTTCGCGCACGCCTCGCTCACGTTGCAATACGAAGTACGTAACGAAGGGCTGTCGACGGATTTCGAAGCCGGCGTCGTTAACGATCAGTCCGTCGCTCGCCGCGGAGCGATCGCGACGGAAACCGCACGACGCTATGCGGCGGAACAAGGCAACGCGCCCGCCCTACCTGCTGTTTCGCAACTGGGCCTCGGCCAAACGCAACGCTCCGCCGTGCTCCGCTACACGTACGATCCGCTCGCAAACCTTCACGTAACGGCCGCGGGCTATTATAGTAACTACAGCTCGTTCGGTACGAGCCTCGATCCGCGCTTCGGGCTCGTTTTTTCGCCGGACGCGCGCACGGTCGTGCGCTCCTCGGTCGGCACGACGTATCAGGCGCCGCAATTACCCGAACTGTTCGTACCCCCGGTGCTACCGGAACCCGTCGGAGGTTACGTATCGATCGGCAATCCGAATCTACGGCCGGATCGTGCGACCGAGTACGGGCTCGGCGTAGAGCACGTGTTCGATCCGGGCGTGCATCGCACGACGCTCGGCGTCGATTTCTACCGGGTTAACCTGCGCGCGCCCGCATCGACCTACGTGCCGCCACTGGATCCGACGTGCGGTTTGAAAGCGGCCGGCGGCGACGGAACCGCATGTCCGCTCAGTTATCCGATCAACGCCGGTGACGCGATCTACCAAGGGTTCGAGATCGCGGGAGAACGGCGGCTCGCGCCGTTCACGACGCTCACCGCGGGCTATGCCGTTCGCAGCGCATATGTAACGAACGTTCCGGCAGCCGTTCAAGATGGGACGCTCGTAGTCGGCGAGCAATCGCAGGGCCTACCGTTACAAAAAGCGACGCTCGCGATCGTCGCCTTGCCGCCGCTCGGTCTTACCTACGAAGCCGGGCTCGTCTCCGAGGGCGCGTACAACGAGCTCAATCAGCCGCCGTTCACGACGCTCGAGGCCGGGTTCGGCTATCGCTGGCGTGCGCTCGAACTCGGCGTACACGGCACGAACCTTACGAACGTTTACGACCGACGCTTCACGCAACAAGGCGGGGGCGTTGCATACGCCGGTCTCACGGGGCCTCTACCGAGCGACGCCTACGCACTACAAGGAACCGCCGTAACCGTTACGCTAGCTCACCGCTTTTAAAGCAACGGCAACGACGCTACGTTTCCGTTCGATCGCGACGTATAACGCGGACGCAGCGGTAAATCCGACGAAGAACCCGACGTCGGCACTGCCCAGCAATTTTGCGATCGGCCCCGTATAGATTTCCGTCGACGAAAACAGTGCGATCGTGAGCGGCGTGACGATCGCGAAGATTGCCGCGCCCGTGCCCCAGGCGGTCACCGGCCGGCGTCCGCGAAACATCCACCAGTCTGCGAGCACGATGCCCGCCCACGGCGCGATCCAGTATAGCAGCAAGAGCAAATAGTTCGAAAACAGTTCGGCAAACTTTCCCGCGCCGGCGACGGCGAGCGCGAAGCCGCAAAGCGACGTGACGATCGCGGATACGTGTCGCGGAATGCGAACGCCCGTCGAGATCAAGCTGTAAGCGGCCGTGTTGTCGTTTATCGAGTTGATCGCGATCGCGCTGATCGCAATCGCGAGGAGCGCGATCGGTCCGAAGGGGCCGGTTAGTGCGCCGATACCGTGTATCACACCCGCGGCGGAGAGATCGTGCAGGCGGCTCGCGGTCAGGAGCCCGCAAAGCTCCATCGAGAAACCCGACGTCACTAAGCCGCCGAAGCTTAATGCGAAAATCTTCCAAGGCTTCGTCGCGCGCGGTAGATAGCGCGTGTAGTCCGATGAATACGGCGCGAAGCCGATATTGAAACCCGCGATCATCGAAACGCCGAGCAGAAACGTTGCAGGCGTGATCGGGCCGCGCGCGGCTGCGAGCGAACCGCCCTTAAGCACCGCAACGACGCCCGTGATGGCGAATACGACGATGAGCACGTAGCAAACGTATTTTGCGAGTAGCTGCACGACGTGATGACCGTAGATGCTCGCCGTCAGCTGGATCGCGACGAGCGCGCTTAGGCCGAGCCAAAACGGTAGCGTGAAACCGAAGCTCGCGGCGAGTGCGAGGATGGCGAGGACCGACGGTACGTTGTTGACCGCATCCCAACCGACCGCCGATATCCAGTTAAGCGTTGCCGGTAAACGCGTCCCGACCCGCCCGAAAGCGAAGCGCGAGATCTCGATCTGC
>CAXTIY010000209.1:0-6437 GCA_964244215.1 uncultured bacterium | reverse complement strand
GATCGCCTCGGCGCCGGCGCGGCGGTCGCGCTGGAACGCCGCTTTGTGCATGCTGCCGTATAAGATGACGAGCGCGAGGACGCCCGCGGTGACGTGGCAGACGTGAAAGCCCGTCATGATGTAGTAGAGCGAGCCGTACGCGTTCGTATCGATACGAAACGTGCTAGCGACCCAGTCGCGATAGGACAGCAACACGAACGAGGTGCCGAGCAAGATCGTCGCGCCGAGCCACAGCCGCGAGAGCGCGAACTTATTACGCGCGAGATAGTGCGTAACGAAGAGCATCGTCGCGCTCGACGCTCCGAGCAAGCCCGTTCCGACGGCAGCCGAGCGCGTATCGAGCACGATGCCGGCCGGCGGCCATACGTTCGCGAGGCTGCGCAGGTTGAAATACGCGGCGATGAAGCCGCCGAAAATCATGAGGTCCGAAGCGAGAAAGAGCACGAGCCCGAAGACGAGCGGATGCGTCCGTAACGCGAGATCTTTGGAGGGTGTCGGCCCGTCGATGCGCTGCGAGGCGCGCGCCTGAACCGCTTTCATAGTCGGCCGCTCACGTGCTTTCACGCACCATGAAGCGCAAGGTCCACGCGATGAGCGCGACGCCTACGAGCACGGCACCGAGCGCCACGCCCGGCACGAACACAATGCCGAGTACGAAGACGGCCGTCCCCGCCGCGGCGAGGATCGGCCAGTAACTCTCGAGCGTGAAGACACCCATCTCTTCGCCCGCCGTTTCCGCGGGCGATAAGCTATCGCGGTCGCCCGCGAGATTCGCTTCGCGTTCGGCGATCACGATAAAGGTCGCGACGATGATGAGTGCGAGCGCCATCGCGCCGAGGAAGATGATGCCCACGATGTCGTGCGTCGTCGCGCCGTAGATCGTCGCGATGACGATTGCGAAGATCATCGATGAGAGAAAGAGCCGGACGCCGATCTTCATCGCTTCGTCCCCTCCGCGACGTCCGGATGATTGAGATCGAAGGTGGGCCGCTCCGAGCGAACCGGCGCGATGCGCTCGAAGTTGAGTTCGGGCGGCGGTGAGGTCGTGGCCCATTCGAGACTGTACGCGTCCCATGGGTTATCGCCCGCCGGCACGCGCCGCAGCGACGAGTACGCGACGTTCGTGAGAAAGATGAGAATGCCGGCGCTCTGGACGAGCGCGCCGCACGTAGCGACGGTGTTGAGTGCCGACCAGCCGGGCAGATCGGGATACGTGTAGATGCGGCGCGCCATTCCCATCACGCCGAGAAAGTGCATCGGAAAGAACGTCAGATTGAAGCCGCAAAACGTGAGCCAAAACGACGCTTTCCCGAGCCGCTCGTTCAGCATGTAGCCGAACACCTTCGGGAACCAGAAATAGATCGCCGCGAAGATCGCGAATAAGCTGCCGCCGCCTATGACGTAGTGAAAGTGCGCGACTAAGAAATAACTGTCGCGTGCCTGAAAATCGATCGGCGGCGCGGCGACCATCACGCCGGTAATGCCGCCGATGAGAAAATTGAAGAGAAAGCCGAGCGAAAAGAGCATCGGCGTCGGAAACGTTAATTGGCCGCCCCACATCGTGCCGATCCAATTAAAGAATTTGACGCCGGTCGGAACCGCGATCAGAAACGAAGCTGCGGCGAAGAACGGGTCGACGACGGCGCCCGTCGTGAACATGTGATGCGCCCAAACGCCCATCGAGAGGCCGGCGATGGCGAACGTCGCGAGTACGAGGCCGGTGTAGCCGAACACGGGCTTGCGCGAGAAGACGGCGATGATCTCCGTGATGACGCCGAAGTACGGCAAGATAAGCACATACACTTCGGGATGTCCGAAGAACCAAAAGAGATGCTGGTAGAGGATCGCGCTGCCACCGAGGTTGGGATCGAAGAAGTGGCCACCGAGATGACGATCCACGAGCAGCATGATCAGCACCGCGGTCAGCATCGGAAAGGCCATGAGAATCAAGAGCGACGTCGCGACCATCTCCCAGGTGAAGATCGGAATGCGCCACATCGTCATGCCGGGCGTGCGATAGATGAAGACGGTCGTCAAAAGGTTGACCGCCGTGAGAATCGACGACGTGCTCACGAGCAGCACGCCGATGTTCCAAAGATCTTGTCCCGCGCCGTAGCCGACTTTGAGCGTGGAGAGGGGAGCGTACGACGTCCACCCGGAGGCGGCCGCGCCCGTAATCGAGAGCGACCCGGCGAACACGATAACGCCGCCGAATAAGAAGAGCCAAAACGAATACGCGTTGAGTCGCGGAAACGCCATGTCGGGTGCGCCGATCTGCAACGGCAGCAGATAGTTTGCGAGACCGAAGGCGAACGGCGCGACGAATAAAAAGATCATCGCCGTTCCGTGCAGCGTGAAAATCGCGTTGTACGCATGCGCGCTTACGAGGTGCAGGTTCGCGACGGCGAGTTGCGCGCGGATCACGAGCGCGAGCGCTCCGGCCACGAGAAAATAAAGCAGCGTCGACCCGAAATATAAGATACCGATGCGTTTGTGATCGGTCGTCGCGAGCCACGAGAGCAGACCGCTCGATACGAGGCGTGCGGAGCGCGCGCGCGGTGCGGCGACGGCGCTCAACGCGCGCCTCCGCGTACCTGCGACAATGCGAGTCGCCCGTGCGAACGCACCCAGCGCGCGAAATCCGCTTCGCTCACGACGCGAACGGAGAACGACATCACCGCATGGTCGAGGCCGCAGAACTCGCCGCACTCGCCGCGATAGGTGCCGAGTTTCGTCGGCGTCCACGCGAAGACGTTGCGTAGCCCGGGAATCGCGTCTCGTTTGAAAAGAAAGGCCGGCACCCAGAACGAGTGATCGACGTCGACGGAGGTTACGTTGAGCCGCGTCGTGCGATCGACCGGCAACACGAATTGCGGCGGCCGCTCGTGCGTTCCGATCACGACGATTCCGAGTTCGGGATATTCGAAACGCCACGACCAGCGAAACCCCGTCACGTTCACGACCACCTGCGTCTGAAGTGGGATCGCCTCTACGTGACGTTCGGCCGCGAATGAGATAAAGAAGAGCGCCGTCACCATGAGAATCGGAATGACGGTATACACGATCTCCAGCCGATCGTTGCGCCGGAATTGTGCGGGGTAGGCGGTATCGGTCGGGCGCTTTCGATAGCGGAGAATGCACCAGCCGATTAAGCCGTACACGATCGCGGCGACGACGATACCGGCGCGTAGAAAAACGATCCACATGTCGTGCATCGAGCGGGCCTGCTCCGTGGCGCCTGGCGGCAGAGCACTCGCCGAACATCCGGCGAGCAAGACCGGTATTACGGCGCCGGCGCAAGCGCGAGCGGTTATGCGAACGTACATGGTCGTTTCAGCTACGAGCGACGAATGAGAAGAGGCAGAAGCCCGCCGTAGCGGCGACTCGGTCGAGTCGTCGCTAGCGGCTTAGACGACGCTCGTGCGCGTACTCGCAAGGTAATGCGCGCCGTGCACCGGTTCGCCGCCGACGATCGTCGCGAGGATGTCGTGGCGGTTATCCCACACCACGAGATCGGCACGTTTCCCGTTTTCGATCGTGCCGCAATCCCGTTCGATTCCGAGGATGCGCGCGGGCGTCGCCGTGGCGCAAACGATCGCACGTTCGAACGGAAGCGACGCGTACGACATCAAGTTGCGCACCGCATGATCTTGATGCAGTGCGCTGCCGGCGATCGTGCCGTCTTCGGCACGCACGACGCCGCCCTCGATGCGATATCCGGCACCGGCCGGCGCCATGTAGTCGGTCGCAAGCGCGAGCCGGTCGCCGAGCGAACGGTACAAGAGATCGACCATGACGGGCGCGATATGGAATCCGTCGCAGATCGCTTGAACCGTCGTTCGTTCGTCTTGCATGAACGCCGCAAGTATCGAGGGATCGCGATGGTCGAGCGGCGGCATCGCGTTGAACGCGTGCGTCAACGTGCGGAAGCCGAGCGAAATGGCGAGCAGCCCTTCGCGATAGCGCGCGGACGTATGCCCGGCCGATACGACGATTCCCTGATCGTAAAAGTAACGCGCCGCTTCGTCGACGCCGTCGACTTCGGGAGCCATCGTCACGATGGCGAGCGCGCCGCGGCACGATTCCACGAGCGCGCGAGCCTTTTCGAGGCTCGCGTGCTGGAGCCAATCGTGCCGGTGGACCCGGCGAAACTTCGGATTGAGGAACGGTCCTTCGAAATGAATGCCGAGGCAGCGCGCACCCGCCACGGGTCGTTCCGCAAGTTGATGGGCGGTCTCGGCGACTTCGTTTGCGGCGTGCAACATCGACTCCCACGGAGCCGTCATGACCGTCGCGATGAAGCCCGTCGAACCGCGCGCGGCGTACGAATGCGAGGCGACTTCGACGGCGTTTCCCTGATCGCGATTGAACAGGGCGTCGTTCGCGCCGTTGGTATGAACGTCGATCATGCCGGGCGCGATGAACGCTCCGGCGGGCACCTGGAAATCGGTCGGCCCGTCACCGGCGACGACTCCGCTGATTCGGCCGTTCTCAACCGCAACGCGGCCATAGATGGATTGACCGGTTCCGAGCGCGATCTGCGCCGGGCCGAGCGTGTAGGAACGGAGCACGCGCCCTAGATTCGGGGCGACTGGGAGCCGAACCTCGGACGTTATCGGCCGCGGCCGAAGAGGCGCTCGAGGGGGCCGCGGCGTTTGGCTGCCTCGGGCGGTGCCGGGTCGATCGGCGCGCGCGCGCTTTGCGCGGCGAGCTGCTCGCGCAGCGCGTAGCGACGCATGTGCTCTTCGGCATGGGCGGCGAGCGTATCGCGCAGCGCCGCAAGTTCGTTCCAAGGCGCGGGCCCGCGGCGCGTCTGCACGGCTTCGAAATAGTCGAGCGCGGAGATCGTGAAGATGCGCGCGACCACGAGGCCGCGCTCGCGAACGTAGCGGCCGGCCAAATCGACGACCGTCCGGCGTTCGTGCGCGCTCTCGTTATCTGCAATCGTATGCGCGAGCAACATCGGCTTTCCGAGTTCCGCGACGCGAGCGTACAGCCCGAGTTCGCGATCGGAGAGCTGGCGCGAAAAGAGGCCGAGGATTTCGCTTGCGTGTTCCACCGCCGCAAGCGCGATCGCTTCGGCCGATTCGCCGCCCGAATCGAACGCGGGCGCGTGCACGAGCACGAGCTGGCGCGGCATCTTCCACGGAACCTCGATCAGCACGGTCGAACGCGCCGCCTGCGCGACGGCCGCATCGAGCGGGATGTCGCGCCATTCGCCTTGCCGTTCGAGTGCGTAGGCGCGCTCTCGTTCGCCGTAGCGCACGTGAATCGGAAAGAGCGCTTCGCTCGCCGCGCCGTCCGCGAGAAGCCGCGTGCCCGCGATCGCGTTGATCAAGCTCGATTTGCCGCGGCCGAGCGCCCCGAGCACGACCACGCGATATCGCTCGGGACGTAAACCCAGATCGTAGGCATCGGCATCGAACGTCGCTTGCGGGTCCGCCTCGTCGCTCGCTTCCGGGTGCGCTTCCCGATCGACGGAACCCGCGGGTACGAGAGCGCCGCGCAGTTCGTCGATTTCGCCGAGGCGTTTCGTGACTCGCGCGAGACCTTCGAGCGCCGCTCGCCGCGCGAGCGTATCGTCCGCGATCGCGAGCGCGCGTTCGATCGGAGCGAGCGTCTCCGCGCGCAGGAGCGTCCGTTCGCGCTCGATTGCGGCGGATGCGTCGTCGTAGACGCCTCCCAGCCGCTCGGCAACGTCGTTTGCGAAAGCCGCGACGTCGCGTTCGAGAGCGGGAAAAAGCGTGGCCGCGAGTTCGGCGCCGAGTTCGCGTTTCATGTACGTTCCGCGCGGATGCGCGGCGAACGCGCTCGCGACGCCGTGCACGAACGTTACGGCCGGGCCACCGATCGCGCCGAGTACGATCGTGGCCGTTACGCCGCTCGCAAGGTCGCGCGCCCAGGCGCCCGTGCCCGCTTCGCCGCCGAGCCGGCTCGCGGCGAGATCCGCCACGCGTAGAAACGACCGGTTCTTCGCGATGCGCTCGAGTTCGCGCGCCACGTCGTTCGCAATTTCTGCGGCGAACGCGTTCCACACGGGAGCGACCGTCGCGTCGACGAGGCTATGGAAGCGGCCACGGTCGCGCACGCGTTCGATATCGGCGACGTCGATAGCGGAGCCGAGCGCGCGAACGGCGCGCTGCGCGACGTTCGCGCCGCGCGCGGCGGTCCACGCACGGCGTTCGGCACCCGCTCGCGAAACGTCATCGCGTTCGCGCGCGAACGAACGCTCGCGCTCGAGGAGTTCGCTCTGCGCTCGCTCCCGTAAGCCCGCCAGTGCCGCGGCGCTCGTTTCGTCGAGCACCGCTTCGCGTCGTACGTGCGCCGATAAGCGCGCGATCAAGTCGGCGACGATCGAAAGCGTACGGTCGATGCGCGCACGTTGCGCGAGATTTTCTAGCGACCGTTCGAGGCCGCGTATGAGATCCGGAAAACCG
>CAXTIY010000208.1:0-6459 GCA_964244215.1 uncultured bacterium | reverse complement strand
CCTATCAAGCGTTTCTACCTACGGCCACGATTAGCGATGCCGGCCTTGGTCGGCATGGTCAAGCGACATGCATGGATTATCGGCGGAGAATGTCCTAAGCGGTAGATACTGCTAATCGTCGCGTTGAGATTGAGTCATGTAACGCCGATATCGGCCTAAAGTCCGATGCGATGCACTTCGTGGCTTTGATGCCAAGTGATGAGGCACACGATGCTTAAGTACTATTCGAACGCGGGTGCGATGGGGAGGCATACGAAGCACAGGCAAAGCAGCATGCGACGCTTGTCAGCGCCGGAGTAAACGTGACCCACCCCGCCGGTTGAAAATTGACGCGACTATCGATCCGATCGTCGAGTGACGACCGATAAGCTGCCCCCGTGCCTTAATTGGAAAATGAGTCGGCCGGTTCAGTCGCGGCCTGCGTTGCGGGAAGATGGCACAAGGGGGGCACCGCCTGCGCGTTACAAGCGGAGCTGCCTCTCAACGGTTACGAAAAAGCTTCGGTGACGCCGTTTCGGAAAGTTAGGCGGCTTAGCAAGACCGGATAGTCTCTCGGCGTCAAAGTCGAGCGTATCGGAATGGTCTGATCCGCTACGGCCTTCTTCGAATGGGCTCTTGTATTGCGGAAACGCGAAAGAGGTCTCGCAGCTCGGAAGCCGCTTAGCTCGCGCCTGGCGGCGGTTCGGAAGGACGCAGCGAGATCAGCCGATATCCTCCGGTCTCGACTGAGAGCGTTATCGGGCCGGCGGCCCCGAATGAGCCTAGATTTCCCGGCTGCCATGCGTCGCGTTGGCTGTCGTAGAGCCGGACGTCGTACGTCGAATGAGGGTCGAGTAGTTGCGATATGTCGACCGCGACGGTTGTCGTTTGTAGAGCGATGTTGCCGATGAGAACCGAGATCTCGCCCGGGCGCCGTAAGGCGACGACCGCCGCGTCGTTCGAAAAGACTTGCACGTTCGACGAGACATCTGCTTCGTACACCTCCGTCGCGACATCGCTTTCGACTTCGGCGGTCGCGCTGATCCGCGGCGAACCGTCAACGCGTACGGCAAAGAAGGTGAGCTCTTTGCCGTGATAGGGCAGTCGCTTCAACGCAAGCCACTTCCACATCGGCGGCACGAGCGGTTTCACGCGCGGTCGGTCCGGGGTCAACATGACGCCGCATACGCCTTCGACGGCAGCCCATAGGAAGCGCGGCGGCTCCCACGGGCTCAGGCGCATGCCACGATTGATCAAACTTTCTCCGTCGAAATACTCGCCGAATTGACCGGGCACCGTGTTGTTCTTCCTGGGATCGGCCGCGTAATGTTGGAACGACGCACTCAAAGCGCGCACCATGAATTCAGGATGATAACGAGCCGCAGCAAACGCGTACCACCACGTGAGACCCGGCCAAACGCCGCCGAGCAAACCGACGTTTCCGCTCGGATCGTAGCGCGGGTCGTCCTGCGAAATCGTTCGCAGGCCGCCCGCGGTCCAGAAATCCGCCGCATTGAGACGACTGATGATCCGGAAACCCGTGTCTTCATCGCACACCCGAAACATGACTGGAAAAATCTGATCGCCGGTTACGTCCGTGTGGATCCGCCCTTCGACGTCGATGTTCAGAAAGTACAAGCCGTTCTCGGGGTTGAGCAGGTGGTCGCTCATCGCTTTCGCGATGCGCCGCGATGCGGTTGCGAATTCAGCGCCGTCGCCGGAATCGTTTCCGGCATTGTCGGCCAAATGACCGGCCGCGCGTAGCGCCGCGGCGCACTCCGCATTGATTTCCGTGACGGCGCCGCTCAAACTATAGCCGGGTATCACATTGCGCCAACTCGCAATAGCCCAGACATTCCCTCGCGCGTCCTGCGCCGAGCAGAAGACGAGTCCGCGATCGTCGACCTGCGACATGATGTAGCGCGCCGCGCGCGCGACGTTCGCGTAGATTGTGCGAAGCCAAGCTAGATCGCCCGTCGACCGATAGTGATGATTCACTGCCAGAATAAAGAGCGGCGTATCGTCGTTGATGTTGAGCCCGTTGTCCTCCGTTCGGCGGTCGAGGGCATCGAAGTATTCCGGTATTTTGCCCTGCGGATATTGAGCGTTCGCAAACTGTTGCAAGAGCTCGCGAGAGAAGTCCGGCAGAAAGTGATCGTTGCCGTATACGAACCACGCGGCGTCGCGGCCCACGACGTTGGACGAAATGCCCGGCTCGTTGGTAAAAGCGCTTCCGCCTGCGTAACGGCTCATTACCCGCCGCATGTTGACCTTGCTCCACAACGCGCCGTCGTTGATCTGGCGATTCGGGGTTAAGACCTCGGCGACGCGCAAGATATCCTCGAGGTGCGCGATCGTCGTCTCGAGAGCGTCCTCCGGCTGCGGAAGATCACCGTATGCGTCGACGGCCCCGGCTTCATCCGCATCGAACGCAGCACAGATAAAGGAAAACGTTCTGCAGTCACCCGGCGCTAACACGAGCTCGAGCTGCAAGGCTCCGAGGATATCTCCGGTAGCGCTCGTGTCGTTGGCGAGCGCATGCAGGTGCGTAGGATCGTAGACGCGGCCAAAATCGCTTGTCGTTGCAAAGCTCCCTGCGGCTTCGCTGAGTCCGAAGCAGCGAGTCGCCCTCTCACGCGTGCGATTCGAGGCGACCAATGCGCCGATAAGCGGGTCGTATCGCGCGCTTACGTCGCCTCCTAGAGTACCGCGAAATTCGGCGAACCCGATTACTCGCAAGGCATGCGGCGCAGAATCCGCGTTCGTTAGAGTAACGCGAACGAAGGCGACCGGTGGGTCGCCTTCGACCGACCCTACATCTCGCAGCGGCACGAACGTCGTCTCGCTGACGCGTATGCTTCCAGCAAGACAGAAGTGGCGCCGTTGGTAGGCTGGGTGCAGTTCAACGGAGCCGGAATCGCCCGGCCGGAGCGGCACGGCGAGCGCATCCTCCCGCTCGTGCCGGTGATCGCCAGGTGCCTCGATCGACCGCGACGCAAGCGCGTATCGAACAGAGACGGCTCCGAACAAGCTCTCGCCGACACGCACATTGAACACGCGCTCGATCGCGCCGGTTCCTTTGATATTTACCCAGACCGCACTATTTCCGAGACTCGGTCCCACCGCGAGTTCGCTATCGGGCAACGAATAAATCGGCAGAACTCGTCGTTCCGGTATCGACATACGAGGAACTCTCCTTAGGCCGTCAAGATCTATCATTAAATGTTCGTACATTCAACGTGGCGAGCCCGAACCACCCTCGAGCTAACTCACGAGCTAGAAAGGAGACCGTTAAGCGGCGGAGAGTTGCCGGTACGGTACCGCGTGTCGAAGCGATCTTAAGCTCGCGCGGGTGCTGATACTCGGAGAGGCTTGCGCGCTCGTCCTCAGCGAGTTCCGCGAAAACATCCGGACGGCTCGTCGCTCAACGTGAAGAATTGGCGATCGAACAAATCAGAACTACGCGTTCCGGCAATGGCAACGTCGCATAGGTCGTCGCCGTGGGCGTTACTCGTTTTACGGTGCGGAGAGAATCGAGGCTCCGCGTTCGTTACGCTCGAGCCGCGGAGCGGACGCAAAGCACGCATGGCTCGGCAGCAGCATCGAGGCGCTCAGCCCGGCCACCGCGACGATAGGCCGTAGCGCCCGAAGGACAGATATTGGATTGTCTCCTAGAGGCCCGCGTGAACGATGATCGAGACGACAGGGGCGAGCTCCGGCTTGGCAAGTTGTTTAGGCTTTGATACACTTGGCATTGATCAGCGCAGCATAGCAGGTTGATCGGCCCTCTGCGATTGAACGCCTCGCGCGCAGTTCCATGAAGCCGCGTTATGTCTATGCTGGCGGTCGATTGCAATGCCGGTAACCGGCACAGAAACGAGACCGATGGAACAGCAGGCGCCACCATGCATCTTGATTATCTTTGGCGCCGCAGGCGATTTGACGCAACGGCTTCTGGTGCCGTCGATCTGCAATCTCTCGGAGCTCGGCTTGCTCAACGAAGAGACGCAGATCATCGGTGCCGACCATAACGAGCGCGACGCGACGAGCTGGCGCAAGGAGCTTGAGGATGCACTCCATGATTCCGAAGTCGACATCGGCGAGGATGCTTGGTCGTCATTGGCAGAACGCTTCGACTACATAAAGTTCGATTTCAAGAGCGACGCGGACTACGAAGCGCTCGCAAAGCGATTGAACAACTCTGGAAACATCATTTTCTACTTCGCCGTCGCGCCGAGGTTCTTCGAGTCACTTGCGACGGGTCTCGCACGCGTCGGACTACTGCGGGAAGAGTCAGGCGCATTCCGACGGATGGTCGTCGAGAAGCCGTTCGGTCGCGACGTCGAATCGGCGCAGAAGCTCAACCGGTTGCTGAAGTCCGTGGCCGCGGAGAGGCAGATCTTCCGCATCGATCACTTCCTCGGGAAGGATGCGGTCCAAGGGATCTTGGCCTTGCGTTTCGGGACGCGCGCATTCGAGCCGCTCCTCAACCGCGACCATGTCGCGAACGTGCAGATCACCGCCGCCGAGACGATCGGGGTCGAGGATCGCGGCGCTTTCTACGACACGATCGGCGCGTTGCGCGACATGGTTCCGAATCACTTGTTCAGTCTGTTGACGCTTATCGCAATGGACGAGCCGCGCGCCTTCGAGACGCAAGCGATGCGGAATGCGAAAACGGACCTGTTGAACGCGATTCGTCCGGTGGAGCCCAGCCACGCGGCACGCGGGCAGTACGCGAGCGGGACGCTCGATGGAAAAGCAGCGCTCGCCTACCGCGACGAAGACAGGGTCGCGCGCGAAAGCAAGACGGAGACGTATGCTGCGCTTGCCGCATTCATCGATAACGATCGCTGGCGCGGCGTTCCGTTCTACGTTCGTACCGGAAAGCGGATGAGGGCGCACGTTACGACCATCGCCGTGACGTTACGGCGCCCATCGGGTTTGTTCAAAGCGAACGATACCGATCCGCATTTGCTTCTCTTCGGAATCGATCCGCAGCGTGGGCTTGTAGAGCGCTTTGCGGCGAAGCCTCCGGGAGTCGACCTGCGTCTCGAGCGCGCTCACATGGGTTTCCGCTATGAGGCGATGTTCGAAAAGCCGGCGAGCATCGGCTACGAGAGCCTGCTATTCGATGTCATGTGCGGCCAAGAGATGTCTTTCCAAAGCGACGACATGATCGAACGCGAGTGGGCCATCCTGTCGCGTCTTATACAGGCTTGGTCGGATGACCCGAGTGTGCCTGAAAGTTATGCGCCCGGAAGCGACGGACCGCGCTCGGCAGATTCATTGCTTAAGCGCAACGGCGACCAATGGCTCGACATCGAGCCGCTTGATTCGCTCGGGACAGGCCCCTCAAGCGTGTAGAGCAGCTGCGCCGCAGCGTACCGGCGGATTAAATCGCATAACGCGCTTTGCCGAAACGATTCGTGCCGGGAGCTGGAAGCGAAGACGCGATTCAGCGCTTCCGCGTTCAACCAAACCTTCGAGACGATGACGCCGCACGCGTCGGTACAAGATCGAAAGCAGCTACAGGGGGCGTTTCGAGACGATAGGGTAGTTCTTGAGTCTAGCGAGGCCGGATGACGAGCTGCGAGCAGTCGTCGCGGACCAATGTGAAAGGAACAGATATGGGAAAGCTTGATGGCAAGGTTGCCGTGATTACGGGTGGATCAAGCGGCATGGCGCTCTCCACGGCCAAATTGTTTGTCGAAGAAGGCGCTCACGTCTTCATCACGGGCCGGCGGCAGGACGCGCTGGACGAAGCCGTGGCTTCGATCGGCCGGAACGTGACCGGCGTGCAGGCCGACTCGGCTAAGCTCGAAGACCTAGACCGCCTGTTCGCGACGGTGAAGCGGGAGAAGGGCAGCATCGACGTGCTGTTCGCGAGCGCCGGGGCCGGCGGCGAGGCGCAGAAGATCGGCGACATCACCGAGAAGAACTTCGACGCGCTGTTTAATCTGAACACGCGCGGCACGCTGTTCACGGTGCAGAAAGCACTACCGCTGTTCAATGACGGCGGTTCGATCATCATGACCGGATCAATTGCGTCGGTGAAGGGCTGGCCCGACTATAGTGTTTACGCGGGCAGCAAGGCGGCGTTGCGAGCCTTTGCCCGTGCATGGCTCAACGAGCTGAAGGACAGGCAGATCAGGGTGAACATACTGAGCCCGGGGCAGATCGCGACGCCGATCCAAGAACAAATGTTCGACGAGGCGACGAAACGCCAGTTCGAGGCACTGATCCCACGAGGCAAGATGGGCCGGCCCGAGGAGATCGCGACGGTGGCGCTGTTCCTCGCCTCCGACGACTCCACGTACGTGAATGGCGTGGAACTGGCCGTCGACGGCGGAACCTCGGCGATCTGAGCTTGACCCGATTTCCCGGACAGTTCACCAGCACCGCCGAAATCGCGGTGCAAGGACGACGTCGTGGGAAAGCAGCGTCGCTCGTATAGCGAGGAATTTAAACAAGAGGCGG
>CAXTIY010000207.1:2740-6466 GCA_964244215.1 uncultured bacterium | reverse complement strand
GAGTGCGCGCTGCGCGGCGGCGGCGATCGTCGGGCCGTCGGCGAGTGGATCGCCATACGGAATACCGACCTCGATGATGTCCGCCCCCGCCCGGCCGAGCGCGACGAGCATGCGCTCCGTCGTCCCGAGATCGGGATCCCCCGCGCACAGATACGGTATGAGCGCCCCGCGCCCGGCCGCGCGCGCGGCCGCGAACGCGCCTGCGACGCGCGCGAGACCATGCCGCGTCTCGATCACGGGGCCACGAGTTCCAGGCGTGCCGCGGCCTCGAGTTCGCCGACTTGGCGCGTGTCCTTATCGCCGCGACCGCTTAAATTAACGACTACGAGGCCGTCCCGGCCGCGCTCGCGCGCGAGTCTCGCAGCGAACGACAGCGCGTGCGCGGATTCGAGCGCGGGCACGATCCCTTCGCGCTCGGCGCACCGGTGAAATGCCGCGAGCGCATCGTCATCGGTCGCCGCGACGTACGTTGCGCGGCCGCTATCTTTGAGATACGCATGCTCGGGGCCGACGCCCGGATAGTCGAGGCCCGCCGAAATCGAATGCGTCGGCCGCACCTGCCCCGCTTCGGTCTGCAGCAGATACGATCGCGAGCCGTGCAAGATGCCGACAGTACCGGCACTGAGCGACGCCGCCGTGTCGACCGATGCGAGCCCGTGGCCCGCGGCTTCGACGCCCCAGAGTCGAACGTTCGGATCGTCCGCGAAGCCCGCGAAAATGCCCATCGCGTTGCTGCCGCCGCCGACGCAAGCGACGACGTCCGTCGGTAGCCGGCCGTACCGTTCGAGCGTCTGCGCGCGCGCTTCGACGCCGATCACTTTCTGCAATTCGCGCACCATATACGGATAGGGATGCGCGCCGACGACGCTGCCGATAATATAGAACGTATCTTCGACGCGCGCCGCCCATTCGCGAAACGCTTCGTTCGTCGCATCTTTGAGCGTCTGCGTACCGCCGGTTACCGAATGCACGGTCGCACCGAGTAACTTCATCACGTAAACGTTTAGAGCCTGACGTTCAACGTCGAGCGCGCCCATGAATACGTCGACGGGTATCCCGAGCTTCGCGCCGATCGTCGCCGTCGCGACGCCGTGTTGGCCCGCGCCCGTCTCTGCGATGATGCGCTTCTTGCCCATGCGCAGCGCGAGCAGACCCTGGCCGACTGTATTGTTGATCTTATGCGCGCCCGTGTGATTGAGATCTTCGCGCTTGAAAAGCAGCGTCGCGGCACCGGGTTCGCTTACGAAACGCGTCGCTTCCATAAGCGGCGAGGGGCGCCCGACGAAGTCGCGTAAGATCGCGTGGTACTCGCTCCAAAACACGGGGTCTGCAAACGCCGCATTCATGCCGGCTTCGAGCTCCACGAGCGCTTCGACGAGGACCTCGGGCACGAAGCTCCCGCCGAAAGCTCCGAAATAACCACGCGCGTCAGGCTTATTCATCGCTCGTAAACTACGCCACCGCAGCCGATGCGTCCGCCTCATGGCGCCGCACTACAGGGGCAGCGCGGCCGATCGCTCGGGTGCCAGGCCGAGCGTAGCCGCGCCCGCCGCACTTTCGTCGGCCTCGCGCACGGCCCGCACGAACGCGAGCATTTTAGCAGGGTCCTTGCGCCCGGAAGTCTCGATACCGCTGCGCACATCGACGGCATGCGGCCGTACGGAGCGCACGCAGGCCGCGACGTTCTCCGGCGTGAGGCCGCCCGAGACGACGATCGGTCGCTGCGCGGCAACGGCCTGCACCACGCGCCAAAGGAACGGAACGCCCGTGCCGCCGTAGCGCGCGTCGACACGCGAATCGAACATCCACATCGCATGACGGTAAGCGCGCCGCGATTCGAGCTCCGGCATGTCGCGATCGTCCGGCCGCACGTGAAAGGCCTTGAGGTAGTGGGCACCGCCCGCCAAGCGCTCGCAGCGTGCGGCCGATTCGTCGCCGCTGAACTGCAACGTGAACCCGAGTTCGCGTAGCGCCGCCGCTTCGGCGTCGTCGAGTCCCGCGTCGTCGCCTCGGCTCGCGAGCACCCCGACCTTCGTCACGAAAGGGGGGACGGCAGCCGACAGCGCCGGTAAGCGTTCGAGGGCGACGCGGCGCGGACTGGCGGCGACGATAATGCCGATCGCGTCCGCGCCCGCCTCGACCGCGAGCGCGATGTCGTCCTCCGTTTGGAGACCGCAAAATTTGATGCGCGTCCGGCGCGGAGCGTTCACCCGCGGGCGGCTGCCGCTTTGAGTTCGTCCACGAACGCAACCGGATCTTCCGAGCGCATGAGCGCTTCACCGATGAGAAAGCCGCGCGCACCGCGAGCGCTGAGATGGGCGATGTCGCCGGGCTCGTGAACGCCGGACTCGCTAATCACGAGCGTCCCCGGCGGCACGCTCGGCAAGAGATGCTCCGTTACGCCGAGATCGGTCTCGAACGTCCGTAGATCTCGATTGTTGATGCCGATCACGGGCGAATCGAGCGCGAGCGCGCGCGCGAGTTCTTCTTCATCGTGCACTTCGACGAGCGTATCGAGGTCGAACCGCGCCGCTTCTTCGGAAAGCCCGTGCAGCGTCGCATCGTCGAGACCGGCGACGATGAGCAGAATAGCGTCCGCTCCATGCGCGGCGCTTTGCGCGACGTGATAGGGCGTCGACAAAAAATCTTTGCGCAAGATCGGGCGAACGCAATTCGCACGCGCGACGTCGAGATAGGAGAGGTCTCCGAGAAAGTGATCGGCTTCCGTCAAGACGCTGATCGCGTCCGCATTCGCCGCTTCATATCGCGCGGCGATGAGCGCCGGATCGAAGTTGCGCGCGATCAGCCCGAGCGAAGGCGAAGCCCGCTTGATTTCCGCTATGACCGCGGGCCCGCGCGCGCTTCGGAGCGCATGCGCGAAGGGCCGCCGTTCGGAGCGGCGCGCGAGCCCGCGTGCCACGACATCCGCGTAACTTTCACGCGCCTCATCGGCCGCAGAAGCCGTCGCCTTCGCGGCGAAGAGGCGGGCTAGGAAATCACTCATGCATACTCCACTGAGTTAGACGAACGAAGGCGGTCGAAAACATCCCGGGCAGCGCCGCCCTGCAGGCTGGCGCGCGCGAGAACGAGGCCTTCGCGCATATCGCGGGCGCGGCCGGCGATCAGGAGAACGAGTGCGGCGTTGAGCGCCACAATATCCGCGCGAGGCGAACGTTCGCCGCCCAGAATAGCGGACAGTGCGGCGGCATTTTCGCGAGGCGAGCCACCGGCGAGAGCGCCCGCGGGCGCGCGCACACCGTAGTCGGCGGGCTCGAGCGTCCAGCGCCGGACGCCGGCCGGTCCGAATTGATAGACGTCGGTCGGCACGTCGCCCGCCACTTCATCGATACCGCTACGCGCGTGGACGATCGCGCCCGCGACGCCGCCGAGTTCGGCAAGCGCCGCGCCGAGCAATTCGAGATGCGCCGCGTGCGACACGCCGATCACTTGATGCGTCGCGCGCGCGGGATTCGCAAGCGGGCCTAGCAGATTGAAGATCGTACGCACGCCGAGTTCGCGACGCACGGGGCCAACCGCACGTGCGGCCGGATGGTAGTACTGCGCGAACAGAAATGCGAAGCGTTCGCGCTCGAGGCGCACGCGCGCGACGTCCGGTGGCTCTTCGAGCGCGATGCCGGCCGCTTCGAGCACGTCGGCACTGCCGCAGGCGCTCGAGGCTGCGCGATTGCCGTGCTTGGCGACGTGTACGCCGCAGCCGGCGAGCAC
>CAXTIY010000207.1:0-2730 GCA_964244215.1 uncultured bacterium | reverse complement strand
GAAGCCCGCCATCGTCGATACGTTGATCGTGTGAGCGCCGTCGCCACCCGTTCCGCACGTGTCGACCACGATGTCGAGCGCGTGTTCGACACGTAAGCTGCGCGCGCGCATCGCGCGGGCCGCACCGACGATTTCGGCGGGCGATTCGCTTTTCGCCGCGAGCGCAGCGAGGAAGGCTCCGGCTTGCGCGTGCGACCACGCGCCGTCCATCATCGCTCCGATCGCATACGCCATTTGCTCGGCGCCGAGATCGCGGCGAGCGATAAGTGTGCGTAAGAGCGGTGCGTAGTCGCTCACGGATCCGCCATATGTAGGAAGTTCGCGAAGATGTGCCGGCCTTCCGGCGTCAGCACCGACTCCGGATGGAACTGCACGCCGAAGATCGGCAACGTGCGGTGCGCCACGCCCTGAATGACCGCGTCTTCACTTGCGGCATTTGTTCGTAACTCCGCCGGAAAATCGGTATGCGCCACGCAGAGCGAGTGATAACGCGTCGCTTGGAACGGCGACGGAAGACCCGCGAAGACGCCGCTGCCGTCGTGTTCGATCGCGGACGTTTTCCCGTGCATGAGGTGTGGAGCGTTCGTGACGACGCCGCCGAAGTATTCGCCGATCGCTTGCTGCCCGAGGCACACGCCGAGCACGGGCCGCTTTTCCGCGATCGCCCACGCGAGCGAATCGAGCGACTTGCCCGCCTCGCGCGGCCGCCCGGGGCCGGGGCCGATGCACAGTACGTCGTGCGCGGCGACGGTCGCTTGCGTGAGGCGCTCGTCATCGTTGCGCAGCACGGTCACCGAAGCACCCTGCGAACCGAAGAGATGCACGAGATTGTACGTGAACGAGTCGTAGTTATCGACGATCAGTACGGTCACGCCGGCACCGCCGCGGCCATTCACGATGTGCTGCCGAGCACGTCGCGCACGATGCGCGTCTTCGCGAAAATCTCGGCGTATTCGGCCTCGGGTTCGCTATCGGCGACGATGCCCGCCGACGCTTGCCAGAACGCACGGCCGGCCGCCGTCGCCACGCAGCGAAGGGTAATGCACGAATCCATATCGCCGTCGAAATGCAAGAAGGCGATGCTGCCGGCGTAAAGGCCGCGCGCGACGGGCTCCAGCGTATCGATCAATTGCATCGCCCGAATCTTCGGCGTTCCCGTCACGGTGCCGGCGGGAAAAGCCGCGGCGAATAGATCGAGCGCATCGACGTCGTCGCGCAATTCGCCGACGACGTTGCTGACGATATGCATCACGTGGCTGTACCGCTCGATCTGCATCAGCTCGTCGACACGCACCGAGCCGATTTGCGATACGACGCCGAGATCGTTGCGTCCGAGATCAACCAGCATCACGTGTTCCGCGCGCTCTTTTTCGTTTGAAAGTAATTCCGCGGCGATCGCATTGTCGCGCTCGGGCGTTTCGCCACGCGGCCGCGTTCCCGCAAGCGGCCGCAGACGAGCGCGCGTGCCGTCGAGCCGCACGAGAAATTCGGGCGAGGCGCCGAAGATCGCCCGGCCCTCGTGTTCTATAAAGAACATGTAGGGCGACGGATTACGCGATCGAATTTGCCGGTAAAAGTCGAACGGCGTGCCGTCGAGTTCGCACGAGAATTGAATTCCAAGCTGCAATTGATACACGTCGCCGTCGTAGATCGCCGCCTTCGCGCGCGAGACGCGCTCGATATATTCATCGTGTGCGAGCGACTGCGCGACCGGCCCTTTGGCGCGTACGTTACCGGGTAAGGTCGGCCGCGTGCCGAGCAAAGCTGCGATATAACCGTCGAGACGCCGCTCGATGTTCTCACGCTCCTCGCCGTCGCGCGCGAACCCGAGAAGCGTTACTTTATGAGTGAAGTGATCGAAGACGACCCATGTTCCCGGAACGATAACGAGCGCGTCATTCGAACGCACGCCCGCTCTGGGCTTGGGCCCTATACGTTCGAGCACGCGCGCCGCATCGTAGGCAAACACGCAGAGCGCCGCGCCCGAGAACGCTAAGGTGCCCGCGGCCGGAACGTAGGCTGCGATCAGCGCTCGGATCTTCGACAACATCTGCGGATCGTCATCGAACGTGGCCGTTTCGAGATAATCGAGTCCGATAAACGAGAAGCGCGCGATGCGATCGGTCCCTTCGACCGACTCGAGCAAACACGAACGCCCCGGCGTAGCCAGGGCGAGGTAAGCGGAGATCGGTGTTAACGTGTCCGCCACGAACTCACGCACCACGGCGATGAGTTCGAGCGGCTTCGTACTCGGAGGTTGGGTGATCATACTTTCGCTAGACGGCCGAGAATAACGGTCGTTAGATTAGCGAACGAGCTCCAGGATGGAAAGTTCCGCCGCATCGCCCGGGCGAACGCGCGTCTTCATGATACGCGTGAAGCCACCGGGGCGGTCCTTGAGGGCGGGCGCGATCTGATCGCACAGCTTCTTCGTAACCGCCGGCTCCAGAAGATACGACGCGATCAGGCGGCGCGAGTGAAGGTCGCCGCGACGGGCCGTCGTGATCAGCTTATCGACGACTTTCGAGATCTCTTTGGCTTTAATCGTCGTGGTTTCGATCTTCTCGTGTTTGAAGAACGAGGTCGCGAGGCTGCGCAGAAGCGCCTTACGATGGCCATCGGTGCGGGAGAGACGTTTCTGAGCGATTTGGTGCGGCACGGTTGACTCCAGGCTGCCTAGACGGGTTGGCGCAGCGAAAGGCCGCGTTCTTCGAGGACTTGCTTGATTTC
>CAXTIY010000206.1:0-6478 GCA_964244215.1 uncultured bacterium | reverse complement strand
CTCGAAGCAGCCGCACTCTATCACGGTGGCTCGTTCACAGGCTCGGTAGCGTCGCCCGTGAGCGCGAGCGGGAAAAACGGATTTTCGCTCGTCGCCGAGGGCAATGTGTTCGGCCTGCCGGCGGGATTTTGGATCGCTGCCGTCATCTTCGTAATTCTCGCTTACGCGTTACGCTACACGCGCTTCGGGCGGCACGTGTATGCCGTCGGTGGCAACGAAACGGCCGCGCTGCTTTTAGGCGTCGACGTGCGCCGCGTCAAAGTGTTCGTCTACGCGCTCAGCGGTACGCTCGCGGGACTGGCGGGCGTCATCTATGCATCGCGCGAGTTATCCGCTCCGCCGACGGCGGCGGTCGGTTACGAACTCGATGCGATTACGGCGGTCGTCGTCGGGGGCACGCTCTTAACGGGCGGTGTCGGAACGGTGCGCGGCACGATCGTCGGGTTACTCGTCGTGCGCATCCTCCCGAATATTTTTAATCTGCTCGGGCTCGATCCGGCATGGCAACAGGTCGCGCGCGGCGGGATATTGCTCGCCGTCGTGCTCCTGCAATTGCCGCTCGTCTTACGCACGCGCGCTCGCAAAATCGGAGGAGCTCCGCTCGAAGCGACGCACGTGCGCTAATCTTGGGACCGTCGACCGGTTGCGATATTAGCTCGCGAACAAAGGCGTGACGGAATTGTCGATAATCGTCACGCCGCCGGACCTGCTTTCGGAGAGGCCCTGCGTTACGATACGATCGGCGAAGAACCGCATTAACTGCGCTCCCTCGTCGGGAAGCGCGGATTTCGGGATTATCGAATACGGTCCCCAAGCGCCGTAGATGCCGATCGTTTCCGAAGTCGATCGCACCGAACGAACGCGCGTACACGCAACGTGCCGTGCGCGCGCTTCGAGGCCCGCACGCTCGAGCGAAAAACCGGTTTCGTCGAATGTAAGCTTCGTCTTCGGTTGGGGCCGAACCGTGCATTGCTCGAACGCGCGCAACGTCATTACAACGATGTAAAGGCTCCAAAAGAGCATAGTGCCCCACGCAAACGCGCTCTGCCAACCTTCCGTTCGCGCAAAGCCGAACGCGTTCAAGATTCCGATCGAAGCGAGGAAGACGCTTAAAAGCATGCGACCTCGAACGCCGTTAGCTTTCGATAGATGCGCGGATAGGTGGGCACTCGCTGCGCTATCCAAGGAAAAGACGATTGGCTGCGGTAGCGTATTCGGTGCGTCGTCCATCATGGCCACACCGTGTTGACGATCGTCGTGCGTAACGACGAAAGCCGTAACATGCGCGTTGCGACGAGGCGTTTTTCGAAGTACGACATAACTTGCTCGCCGTCGTTCGGTAACGCCCGTAGCGGGATCGTGACGATCGGCTGCGACCGACCAAAGACGAATAAAGCTTCCGGCGTCCGGCGAACCGACCTGATTTTACTGAGCGCGATGCGCATCGTATGGCGTCGGCGCGGCGCGCCACGCTCGACCGTTATACCGAGGTCTTCGAACGTTACGACCGTACCGACTTGCCCCCGCACGAACAAGCGCTGCCATGTCTTTGGACGGGCGACCGCGGTGAGAGCCGCGGCAAACGCCACGAGGACGACGGAAAGCAACGCCCAGTCCATCGGATCGTGACCGCGGTATCGATACAGTCGCAAGATCGGCAGTAGGCTTTGAAAGCCTACTGAGAAAGCCGCCCCCACCATCAGTAAGCGCCCACCATTTGCGACGATGTACGCATTGCGAAAACGCACACTCTCGGCAACGTCGAGATCGAATAAGACCGGCGGCGGAGTAGCGGTGCGGGGTAGTGACGACACGACCTCCATTACGTCGGCTCGGGTTCAGGCGGGGGCGTTGCCGGAGGCGGCGCGAGCAGCGTGAAGCGCGTCCCCCGTTCGTATACGACGTTGTTGCCACGCGTTATGCCGCCCACGACGATCGTACCGACCGCGCTCGGCAGTGCGAGCCCGGCCGGATGGGCGGCATCGACGGCGCTCACCGTGCCCGCTTCGCGATCTTCCAAGCCGACGGCGATCGTCTTGCCGTTCTCGAGACGTAGGGCGATCGTCGCGAGTCGCAATTTCCCGGGCTCCGGTCCGCGTCCGGAGCGCACGAACACGACGACGCCCGTGCCGGGCGTTTTCGCCGGGACGCGCACGTCGTCGAGCGTGACCGGGGCCGTCGTTTCGAAGCCGAAGCTTTGACCGATCGTCGCGTCTTGCGATGAGATACGCTCGGTAAGCCGGACCGTAACGATCGTGCCGCCGGGGCCCGTCTCGAAGGTATTCTCTGCCGCACGCAGCGGTGCGGATCCGCATCCGAGGATGCAAGAGAGCACCGCGACAGTTAGCTTAATCCGAACCACGACCGAACGCCCGCCTTCCGTACGCATAGCATAACGCATTCTTCCATCGTACCGCATCGTTCGGTCGTACGTCGCCGCCGCACTCGCATAGCGAATGCACTCGGCTCTCCTCTCGGTTGCGCCGGGCGATTTCGGCCGGCCCCAGACGGGAACGCATCTGCCTATGAAGGTGCTCACGCTCAACGCCGGTTCGCGCAGCCATAGCGCGCGCGTATACGAAGTCGGGGAGCGGCCACCACTCGATCCGCCGGAGCCACTCTGGCACGCGGAGATCGAAGCGGGCCCCGAGACCTTCGGCGATTTAATCGCGCGCTATCGCGGCGCCGCGCCCGACGTCGCGGGACATCGCGTCGTACATCCCGGCCCGACGCTCGCGACGCGCACCAGTGCCGTCGTAGACGCCGGCGTGCGCGCCGCACTGGAAGCAGCGATTCCGCTCGCACCCTCGCACGAGCCGCTCGCGCTCGAAGGAATCGATGCCGTACGTAAGCGCTTCGGTGACGGGACGCCGAACGTGGCCGTCTTCGACGTGGCGCTCGGTGCGGAGGCGCCCGCCTTCGCAACGACGTACGCGGTGCCGTCCCAGTGGCGCGAGAAATACGGCGTGCGACGCTACGGCTTCCACGGCATCAGTCAACGCGACGTTATCGATCGCATCGAACGGCTGCTCGGCGCGAGCGCGGAGCGCCGCATGGTGTCCGTGCACCTCGGCAGCGGCTGTTCTATCTCGGCCATGCGCGGGCGGCGTATCGTCGAAACGACGATGGGCATGACGCCGCTCGAAGGCCTGATGATGGGCTCGCGCTCGGGCAGCTTCGATCCGGGCGCGATCTTTTATCTTCTCGGCCAGGGCATGCCGGCTGCGGAGTTAGAGCAGACGCTAAGCAAAGAATCAGGCCTTAAGGGCGTCTCAGCTATCTCGAGCGATACGCGCGAATTAGAGAAGGCGATCGCGAGCGGCAACGAGCGCGCCGCGTTCGCTTTGGATTTATTCGCCTATACCGTTCGGAAGCATATCGGCGCACTCGTCGCAGTCCTCGGCGGCATCGACGTGCTGTCGTTTACCGGACCCGCGGGAGAACACTCGGCGGGAGTCCGCGAGCGCGTATGCCGCGATTTCGCGTATCTCGGACTCGAACTCGACAAGACGCGTAACGCTCATGCCACTGCCGATTGCGACGTGGCCACGTCCGGCTCGCACGCACGCATCGCTGTAATTCGCACCCTCGAGGAGTGGGCGATCGCTCGCATCGCGGCGCACGCCGTCAGGGGCTAAACGATCACGTGGCGGCGAAATGCGCCCTAAGCGAACGCACGCACGGCGCGCAGAAACTCATCGAACGCAGAGCGCTGCAGATTATGCCCGTGCCCTTCGAAAACGCGCACCGAGACGTTCGCGCCGCCGCGTTCGCGCACGAAGGCGAGATCGTCCGGAGCTAACACGGAGTCTTCGCCCGCCGCGAGCACGAGCAACGGCACGGGATAAGCAGCGACCGAATCGCGCACGTCCCACCCGCCGTCATCCGAGCGATTCTCCGCACCGAGCCGCTCGAGCGCACCGATATGCATCGGCAACATCGCATGAAGTTTGCCCTCGATATCGACCGGATTCGAGCCCTCGTACATTTCGCGAATCGCCGCTTCTTTTGCTTTCGGCTCGAGCCCGAGCGGCTCGCGCAGATCGTCGACGTACTCGCTTGCGAACGTATTCGGAAGAACGCGCAACATCGGATCGATCGCAACGACCTTTTGCGCGGGAAGCGCACGGCCCGCGAGAATCGCGACGGCACCCCCCCACGAGTGCCCGATGAGCAGTTCGACGGGGCCCGGCAAAGTCGCCGCGACCGCACGCACATCGGCAACGCTGCGTTCGAGCGTCATCGGCCCTTCGACCGCCGCGCTATCACCGTGGCCGCGCTGATCGTAGGCGTACACGCGATGCGTCGCTCCGAGCGCTTCACCGAGTCGCGTCCATGAACGGCGCGAACTAGCGATTCCATGAACGCAAAGAACGATCGGCCCGTTCTCGCCCCATTGCGCGAGAGCCGTGGACGCCCCGTCCCCCAAAGCTACGGAGCGTTCCGACGCAAGCAGCATTTACTTAAGCGAGGTAATCGGCATTTTGGACACCTCGGCGGCCGCATACGTTAGCGCCTTCGAGCCCGCCGGGTAACCGTTGAACTTAAGCACGTATGCCATAATTGCGACGTACTGATCTTTCGGTAACGACGCGGGAGCATTCATCGGCATTTGCTGCGACATGAACGTGAAGAGGTCGTGCACCGTAAGTTTGGTATTCTTGGACAGCGTCTTAAGATTCGCACCGGATAGCGCCGGGCCGACGCCGCCTTCGAGATTGGCTCCGTGGCACGCTGCGCAATTCGCAGCGTACGCCTTGCTGCCGGTCGAAGCTTGGGCGGCAGAGTAGATCGCTTGCGGTGCAGCTGATGTCGCGGCGAACGAGCGCGATGCGGCTGTTCCGGCCGCGAGGAAGGCGACGGCCGCCGCAAATGCGACGGAACGTCCCCGGAAACCGATTGACATTCATGCTCCTAGATCGAGCTGTAAGAGAGACCACGGTCAGGCGGTACCAAACCGTGGTCGAGAGTGAAGCGACCGCGCCGCTAGACCGTTTAGTGCGTGCCCTCGACCTGCTTGTGAATAGAATTCAAATCGTCGAGGTTATTCAGTAGAACGGCGTTCTTTATCGAATCGTTCTTGATACCAAGCTCCTTGCGCATCTCGGCGGGATCTGCGAAGAAGCCGTCGTGATCGTATCCGAGCACCGCTGCATTGTGCTTAGCGATGGCATCGGGTGAAACGGTTCCGCCGTTCTCTTTGACGACAAATTCTTCAAATTGCACGTACGTCGGATGATTCTCGCGAACGTAGGCGACCGTCTTCGCCTTATCGAGTCCGAGCCCATCGAGCGTCATCTGATCGAAGCCGGCGCCCGCTTCATCGTATCCGTCGGCCAGCATGTCGTGCGCGGCGAGCGTGAGCTTGAGCCACAGCCGGGGAAGATGCACGGCTCCGAGCGGACCCGCGGTGCCCGAGCTGATGACGGGAATAAGTTTCGTTGCTGATGCTGTCGTCATAATTATCCTCGCGGAAAGAAGTGAAAATCGTTACGATGCTGCGTGAGCGGGCGTCTTACCGCCGCGCCGAGAGAGAAACGTAAGCTCGGCGACTCCGCTCTTATCGAGCTCGTCGCCGATCCCGAGCGCGATCATCTTATCGTACTGGGCTGCCGACGCTTCCGCGACGGGAAGTTCGAGGCCCGCCGCCCTGCCGAGTTCGATTGCGATATGCGAATCTTTCGAAGCGTGCGCGGCGGAAAAATAGACTTCGTGATCACGATTTTGCATGTCGAGCCCGTCGGTCTCGAGCACCCGCGAGTTGGCGCCGGTCTGCGAAAACACCTCACGTAACATCGCGAGATCGAGCCCGAGCGCGTCGCCCACGCCGAGCCCTTCCGCGAGGCCCGCGGTATTGATGTTCATCACCATGTTCACGAGAGCCTTAACCTGGGCTGCGGATCCGGCGGGACCGATATAGCGCAGCGAAGCGCTCATCGCTTTAAGGAGCGTTTCGACTTTCACGAACGTACTACGCTCGCCGCCCACCATTAAATACAACGTACCTTCGCGCGCCTGCGTAATCGAACTCGCCATGCTCGCTTCGATCGAGAATGCGCCCTTGTCCTTAGCGCGACGGTCGACTTCAACGTGAACGCCCGGCGTAACGGTCGCGCAATTAATGAAGATCTTGCCCGCGGCGTCGGTAAGTAAAGAATCGCCCGCTTCTTCGAAGATGCCGAGCATCGCCGCGTCGTCGCTTACGACCGTTACGACCACATCGGCGAGCTTAGTGACGTCGGCAAGCTTCGTTACGGCGCGAGCGCCCGTTTCTTTCGCGACCTTATTCGCAGACTCGGCGTAAACGTCGTAAACCGCGGTAACGTCGTACCCCATGTCTTGGAGGCGCAGCGCCATGTTGGCACCCATGCGCCCCACGCCGACGAATGCAACGGTGGGCTTAGTTTCGAGCGTCAAATCGTGTCCCCTTACTGCGAAGCGATGTCGGCCGGCTGGTAAAGCTTTACCCCGCTGCGCG
>CAXTIY010000205.1:0-6492 GCA_964244215.1 uncultured bacterium | reverse complement strand
CATTTTGGCTCGAAGCCGTAGCCGAACTCTTCGCTCGTTCCGCGCGTCGCTTCGAGCGCGTGCGGGCCGACGCGTTACGCTTTTCGCCGCTCGGCTCGGGTGCCTCGAGTGGCTCGACGCTGCCGCTCGAACGCAGCTTGTCCGCCGCGCAGCTCGGCTTCGAGGCCCCGTCGCGCAACGCTCTCGACGCGATCGGCGATCGCGACGTGCCGCTCGATCTCTTGCATGCGGCCGCGCGCGGCGTCATTGCCGCTTCGCGCGTTTCCGAAGAGCTCGTTATCTGGTGCACGCCCGCCTTCGGCTACGCGCGGCTCGACGATGCGGCATCGACGGGTTCGAGTTTGATGCCGCAGAAGCGCAACCCGGATCCCTTCGAACTCGTGCGCGCTAACGCGGCACGCGTAACGGGTGCGCTCTCGGGGGCCCTAGGCACGGTCACGGGCGTCGCGCTATCCTACCATCGCGATTTGCAAGAAACGAAATCGCTCGTCATCCGCGGCACGGAACGCGCGCTCGCAACGCTCGATGCGTTCGAGCGCGCGTTCCGCTACGTGCGTTTCGATGCGGCGGCAATGAATGCGCGCGCGAACGACGGTTACGTCGTCGCGACCGATTTCGCAGACGCCCTCATCCTTGCCGGCGTCAGTTCGCGCGCGGCCCACTCCGCGATCGGCAATGCGGTCGCGCGCGCGGACGGCGAAGGACGTCCACTCGGTGCGGACGACCTCGCCACGATCGCAAGCGACGCCGGCCTCGCGGCTCCGCTCGATGCGCCGCTCGATGCGCGGAATTCGATTCGGGCGAAGCGCACGCACGGTTCCACACATCCGACCGAGGTGCTCGCCGCAATCGACGAACTCGAACGCGAACTCGGCGCATAGTGAGATTCTACGCACTATTGTTGGCGTTGCTCGGGCTCGGCGCGTGTTCCGCGCAACAGGCGCAGGCGCCGACCGATACGTTCGACATCGCGATGACGAGCTCGCTCAAAACGCTCAATCCGCTTCTCTCGACCGAGGAAAGCGAGGCGCAAGCCGAGGTGCTCGTCCTCGATCCGCTCGTCACGACGGACGATCGCGGCAATAACATCCCGATTTTAGCCGCAAAAGTCCCAACGCGTGAAAACGGCGGTATCTCGAAAGACGGGCTTTCGATTACCTATCACCTCCGGCACAACGTGCGCTGGCACGACGGCGTCGCGTTCACGAGCCGCGACGTGCAGTTCTCGTGGCAAGCGATCATGAATCCGGCGTCTCTCATTTCGACACGTCACGGGTACGACGCCGTGACCCGCGTCGACACGCCCGATCGCTACACGGCCATCTTTCGTTTAAAGCGGCCTTTCGCACCCGCAGTGCAAACGTTCTTCGCCTTGAGCGATGCGCCGTTCATGATCGTCCCGGCCCATATTTTAGCAAAATATCACGATCTCAATGAAGTGCCGTTTAATGCGGCGCCGATCGGAACGGGCCCATACAAAATCGTCCGCTGGCTACGCGGCGACCGCATCGAGTACGTGGCGAACGACGATTATTTCCTAGGTGCTCCAAAGATTCGTCACATCGTCATTCACTACGTCCCGGACGAAAACACGATTGCCCAGCAGCTACGCACGCATGAAATCGGGTGGTTCGTACAAGCGACGCCGCATCTCTATCCGCAGCTGCGTTCGATTCCGGGCGTCGTCGTGCATCTCGTGCCGTTCAACGGTTACGAGGCGCTCATGTTCAACACGCAGCGACCGCCGTGGAACGACGCGCGCGTGCGGCGCGCGATGGGACTCGCGATAGACAAAGCCGCGATCGTCGCGAAAGTCACCTACGGCACGACCGTCGCTGCGCGTGAGGATTTGCCGTCGTTCTTGTGGGCGTCGGATCCCGCTGCGGGCACGGCGCGCCACGACCTCCCCGCGGCGCGAGCGCTCCTGGATTCGGCCGGCTGGCGCGAGGCGCCGACCGGCGCGAGAATGCACGGCGGACGCCGACTGACGCTAAATCTCGCCTACGATACCGATAGCGCGACCGATCGTTCCCTCGGCGTCTACATTGCATCCGCGTTACGCGAAGCTGGAATCGACGTGCAGCTCAAAGGTTATAGCATTTCGCTCTTTTACGCGCCGGCTGCCGGGGGCGGACCGCTCGCGAGCGGCAACTTCGATGCGGCGCTGCAGCAGTGGTATGCGGGCAGCGATCCCGACGACTCGACGCAACTGCTGTGTAGCGAGTTTTCACCGCATGGCTGGAACTGGGAGAAGTATTGCAATCCGGCGATGGACGCGGCACAAGCGGTCGCGCTCTCGAACTACGACCGGTCGACGCGCAAGAGCGCTTATTCCAAAATCGAAAGTCTGCTCGCGCGCGACGCTCCGTTCGTCTATCTGTTCTGGCCGCGTCAGATCGAAGCGGTCGATGCGCGCCTACGCGGCTTCCGGCCGAACGGTATTATTGAAGATTGGAACGCATACCAGTGGTCGCTCGCGCCGAAGCTGTAACTCGGTTCGCTACTTCGACGGACGAAAGCGCACGGCGCGGCCTACGAGCCCGACGATCAGCCAAAGCGGAGGAACGAGCGCAGCGAATACGAGGAACACGAAGTCGCCGTTCATCTTGTGACCAGCACCGGCACGAATCTTCGTGAAACGACACCGGGCTCTGCGACGGCCTCCGCCTCAAGTTTTCGTTCGCTTTGCAGCACGAACAGCGCCCACGCGATGTGTTTTCGGTTTTCGATCGATACGAGGTGCGGCGTCGTGAACCAAGATTCGAGCCACCATGCGCCGAGCCCGTTGAGCGACACGACGGCCGCGAAGCACGCAGACCACTGTTCGCGATACAGGTTCGCACCGGCCGGTCCTAAGCCGACCGCGAGAAACCAAGCTACGGCCGGGTTCTTAGGACGCCGGGATTCGTACAATTCGAAGAAGCGTCGCCGCTCGCGCGGGTGCAGATCCATCGTCGCTTCGCGCAACGCATCGTCGAACCGGCCGACGCTTCGAAAGAAATGATTCACCGCGGCCGACAGCAAGGCGGCGATGAGGATGGCGAGCGTTACCCACGCGACGATGAATATCTGCAGGCCAACGTCTGCGAAGGCAACGAGAAAGATCGGCGTCATCGCGTGTTGGACGCCGCCAGACTGTCGTTCGTTCCACGCGCTTCCAGCCTGAGCGCTCGCGAGCTTGGGTGCCGGAGACTTTGCGTAAGTGCTAAGGCGCTCGGCCTACCTCTCCGTACGACGAGACGCGGCATGACGCGATTAACGCAAGCATTACACGCGACGAAGCAGCTTAACTTGCATACTTAACCAAGCCTAGGTCATACTGCTCCAACGGAGTGTGATCGCCATTCCGGTGCCGCAGCCTAAGGAGGATCGATGAACGTTACACTAACGCGTTTTTTCGCGTCAGTTTTCGCAGCAGTAGCTGCGGTAACGCTTTGCACGCCGAACGTCTTCGCGGCCCCGCTACCGCTCGACAAAGCGGCGCTCTCGAAACCGCTTCCGATCGCTTCGTATCGGCTCGCTTCTAAGACGAAGGCGAGCTACACGATCAAAGACTTCGGAGCGCCGCCCACCTCGGCATATTCTTCATCATCGATCGTAGCGTTTAACGATGCGGGCGAGATCGTCGGAACCGCGCAGCACGGCAAGATCGTCGACTGCGTCCTGTATACGGGCAAAGCGTTCATTTCGCTTGCGACGAATCCGAGCGTTACGAACTGCACGCCGCTTGCGATGAACGACGTTAATGCAAAAACCGGAATCGCTTCCGTCGTCGGCTACGTCAATTACGCGTATGCGAACGGCGATGTCGCTTTCCAAGCGAACGCTTCGGCGAAAGCAGTCGTGAGCATCGATCTTTACTCGAGCAACGTGCCATCGCGATTGAATGCGATCAACGATGCCGGCCAAGCCGTCGGCAGCATCTATTACGCACCGCCCGGTGGCTTTACGAGCTTGCCCATCGTCTTTACCAAAGGCAGCCCGGACCTAACGCTCGCGCAGCCGACGTGCATTCGCCGCAACAAGACCTGCGCCCAAAGTCTCGTGTTCGACACGTGTTCTTTTGCAAGCTGCGATCTAGACGACAAAGGCAATCTTGAAGCCGTCGAAATCTTCACCGGTACGTACAACGACGTGACCTTCAATATCACGACCGGGCAGTGCTGCTCTTATACCGACGAGTACCTAGCGACGAGCAACCATTACATCTCGGATTACGGAGATACCGAAGGAGCGATGATCGACATCGCGTACTTCGATTTAATCGTTAACGGCGCCGACCTCGGGCAGCCGAACCAAAACGAAGAATTGTCAGAATGCTTCAGCGATCCGGCTTCGTTCAGCAACAAAGGTAACATCCTCGTCGTGTCGACCTGCTATCCCGGCCATGCCGACTGGACGTGGGATCCGACTCACGGATTCGTCGATATCGCGGACACCCTACCCGCGAACACGTATACCAAAATCACTCCCCTTGGGATCAACGACAAAGGCGAGATTTTGGCCGAGTTGCAACCGCACAGCGGTCCCGTCCATTGGGGGGTACTCGTTCCGCCGGCATCCACGGCCTCGGTTCTCTCTACCGGTTTCCGCCGCTCGACCGCCGCGCGCCGCATCCCTCGCCCGTGAAAGCCGACTCGCTATCAGCTCTTGAGCGTTAGAATAAGCCGCACGGCCGCGGGCTCGACGAATTGTGCATCAGTCGGCAGCCCGCCGTACACCGGATTGCCCGCCGCACTTTGTCCGACGACGCCGCGATAGGGCACGCCTGCGCCGAAGAGCGTGTAGGGTCCCGCGACGGCATTAAAGATGTTTGTGGCCGATAGCGACAGATCGACCGTCTTGCCGAACGTCTTGCCGAACAGCGCGTTTTCGAACGCATACGGCGGCTGACCGAGTTCGTTGTTGTTTCCGCGAAACACGCTAGAGGACGCGGCGTGAAAGCCGTTTTCTTTCCAATCGAGCTGCAACGACGCTTGCTGCTGCGGTACGCCGAGAAACTGCGCGTTGTCGACGAGATTGCCACCCGAGGTCGGATTGGAGAACTGCGCGTTGAGGTCTTTGGGATACGAAACGTTGAGACCGTACATCGCCGTTAGATAAAAGTGCTGCGCGAAGCGCTGTACGAAGCGCGCTTCCAAACCCTGGTACACGGCGTTGCCGACGTTACTCTGATCCGAGACGCACGCGGCGATCGGATTCGCGTAGGAGTTCGTCTTACAAGCTCCGTTCGCAACCGCCGCCAGCGGATAAAAAACCTCGATCGGATTACGCAGGTTCGTCGTGTAGAGCGAGAGATCGAGCGTCGCGGCTTTAGAGAACTCGTGCGACACGCCGAGTTCGTATTCGGTCGCGTGCTCGGGCCGCTCATTGGGGCTTCCCTGGCCGACGAACACCTGGTTCCCGTCGAGCGTCAATTGGCTGTACGGAAACTGGTAGCGTTCCGCAAGTAACGGCGGCCGGAAACCCGTGCCGAGCGAAAAACGCACGGAAGTATTCGGATCGACGGTATAGATGGCACCGAAGCGGCCGTCGAGGTTCGCACCGAACGTCGTGTAGTGCGATTCGAAGAGGCCGGCGTCGAGTCGCAATTTTGCCGTCGGCTGGAAGCCGCCGCGCGCGTAGTACACGTTGATCGACTGCCCGAGCAACGGCTGCGCCTGCGACGGCGTGATGGGCACATCCGTCGACGAATCCGGCGCGAGGAAGTCGAGCGATTCGTAACGCGTGTATCCGCCGACCGCGAATTGCGAGGTTGCGAAGGTACGCTGCCACGTCAGTCCGCCGTTATAGCGGCGGTCGCGATGCGTGAGGTCGTAGGGCGTCGCGCCGCCTCCGTTGACATCGACGCTGTTATCGCTTTCCGAGAGATCGGCCGTTAACTCGCCCGCGCCGAGCGGCGTGCGGCCGCGTAACTGGTAGGCGCGAATCACTTGCGCGAACGTTTGATTGCCGGGCCCGATGAAACGATCGTACGTGGGCGTGCCGATTTCGCCCGCATTGCGATCGATGCCGTTGAGAGCGCTGCTCTGATCGCGATTGTCGCCGAGCGTGAACACGCGCGCCGTAATGTCGGCGTTCTGCGCGAACGAATACGTCAGCGTCCCGAGCGCTACGTGCGAAACGACCGTAGAGCCGAGATGCGTCGCGCACGGCGCGCACGTCGGATCGCTGCCGGAATAGAGCGGCACGGTTCGATCGACGAAACCGCCTTCGTTCTGGTCGTCGAGCGCGAACGCATAGCCGAGGCGTCCTTGCGTGCCCGTCGCATTGAACCACCCTTCGCTGCGGGCGAACGAGCCGCCCGAAAACGAAAGCGCCGCGTGCGCATCTTTCGTCGGCCGCAGCGACAGCAGATTGATCGCCCCGCCGAACGTATTGCTGCCGTTGGTATCTTCCGGGCCCAAACCTTCGGTCACGTCGACTCCGGAAAATGCGGCGACCGGCAAGCGCGAGAGATCGAGGTCGCCCGTATTGCCGTCGTTGAGCAGT
>CAXTIY010000204.1:0-6516 GCA_964244215.1 uncultured bacterium | reverse complement strand
TAGCCGCCTCGCGGCGCGCCTTGATGCCGGGCAGACGGCCGACGTCACCGATATTACCGTTGCGGGCGACCGCGTCGTGTCGGTCTCACCTAAGCTCGGCGGTACGGTGATTACGTCGTGCGTCTTTGCGAGCGGCGATTACGGTATCGTCGCGGTGCGCCCGAATGCGTTCGAAGCCGTTCCACAGCCGGGCGCGGGCGAGATCGTGCAGCTCGCCAAACCCTCGAGCAAAACATACGCGATCCGCATCGTAGAAGATGTGGTCGAAGCGGCGAGTGAGGTCGGTGTCGAGGAAGCGTCGGTCGTCGTATCGGGCGGCCGCGGAGTCGGCGGCCCGGAGCCGTTTACGACGATTCTCAAAGACTTAGCCGATTCACTCGGCGGTTCGGTCGGCGCGTCGCGCGCGGCCGTCGACGCCGGCTGGATCGCGCACGGCCATCAAGTGGGTCAGACCGGCAAGACGATTAGTCCGAGCCTCTATTTCGCCGTCGGCATCTCGGGGGCGATCCAGCATAAAGTCGGCATGCGCACCTCCGCTCTCATCATCGCCATCAATAAAGATGGTTCGATTCCCATCGCCGAGTATGCGGATCTGCTCGTCGTCGGCGATCTGTTCGCGATCGTGCCCGAGTTAACGAAGCAGATCCGGGCGAACGCGGCCGTCGTGGCTTGACGGGGCCAAAACGAATCCGAGGGAGAATGACGTTCTAAAGACAGTCCGTGCGGTTCGGCGTAAGCGCCGAAGCCCGCGCCGCGGGCCGGCCGGCTCGCCGTCTTTACTCGAAAAGAGAAGCATTGATAGTACCTCGTTTTGCCGCGACCGCGCTCGCGATTGCCTTCATCGCAGCGGGCGACCGCGTATATGCCAAAAAAGCAGCTCCGGCCCCGTCGCCCTCGCCGAGCGCGAGCGCGAGCGCTTCACCGGCTCCGTTGCCGACGGCTTCCCCCGAACCGCCGCAAATCGCGATCCCCCGCTTGGAAGCGAAGCTCAAGGCGAGCCCTAACGACCAGGATACGCTACTACAGCTCTCGGGCTATTATCTCGGAGAGAATCGCCCCGATCTCGCGCTCGGACTCACGCAGCGCCTCATTGCTCTCGGGGCGAAAAGCGCGCAAGTTTATTACCTCGACGGGTTAGCAAATCAGCAACTGGGCCGGGCGCCCGCCGCCACGACCGACTTCGAAGAAGCGACCAATCGCGAACCCACGAACGCTCAGATCTTACTCACCCTTACCGATCTGTATCTGCGCACCAATCGCGCCTCGGATGCCGAGCGCGTCGCGAAGCGTGCGACGACCTTTAATGCAACCGACCCGCGCGTCTTCGAAAATTACGGCCTCGTGCTCGCTCAAGAAGGTAAGTTCGACGACGCGCGCACGCAACTCGAAGCCGCAGCAAAACTCGACCCGAAAGATCCGCTGCCGTACATCTTAGAAGCGCGCTCGTACATCTCTCAAAAATCGTACGCGCTCGCGCAACAAAACTTCGATAAAGCGCTCGCGATCGATGCGAAAAATCCGGATGCGTTACTCGGCAAAGCGCGACTTCAGGCGACCAATCACGACACGGCGACTGCGATCGCGACCTACGAAACCCTGCTCGCGATCGTCCCGAGCGACGATGCGAAAGCCTCGGTTCTCGTCGAAGAATATCAAGCATACCGCGATGAGAAGATGTTCGACCAGGCGCTCGCTATCCTCAAACGTGGCGAACAAACCTATCCGAAAAGCGCTGCGGTGCACTTAGCCTACGGCGATTATTACGTCGCGATCGCGAAAAATCAGCAAGCGGCGGAATCCGAATGGAAAACGGCGCTCGGTCCCAATCGTGATAACCCGGATGCCCTTACGCGGCTCGGCGAGCTCGCGCTCACGCAAAAGAAGAATAACGATGCACTCGGGTATTTCAAACGTTTGACCGAAGTTACGCCGACGGATCCGGCTTCGTGGTCGACGCTCGCGCAGGTCGACGTGCAGAGCACGAAGTACGCCGACGCGCGCGAAGCGTTCCGCCATGCCTTCGCACTCGCCCGCACGCCGCAGTCGCTCGCCGGCGTCGGCTCGACCGATCTGCAACTCGGCAACGTGAAAGAATGCACGCAGATTTTCGATGCGATCGATCGCGGTGCTGCAAGTTTCATGAAATCGAATCCGCAACTCTATTACGTCTTCGGCAAGTGTGCGTTGCAATCGGGCGACCGCCCCAAGGCTTTGAGCGCCTACACGAAGCTCAAACCGTTCGTGAAGCCGGGTACGCCGCTCGCAACGGAAATTAATAAGACCCTCAAAGGTCTGCAAGCCAAAACACCGACGAAGCCGGCCGCAAAACCTAAGACCACGCCCAAGCCCAGTCGTTAACAGAAACGCTAACTTAGGGAACATGGTGGAACAGGGACTCGGCCGATGATCGTTATCTACGATGATAAGTATACCGAGCATCTAAGCGGCATCGCGCATCCGGAATCGCCGGATCGCGTCGCCACGGTGGCCGCTCATTTAACCGCAACCGGACTCTTTTCCGAGCGCGCGCCCGCCCGCGATGCTACCGATGCCGAAATCGAACTCGTGCATCCGCGCGCCTATCTCGAACGCGTCAAGCGCGACGTCGCGACGGTCGGCGCGCGGGGCGGTTATCTTTCCACGGGCGATACCGTTATCGACTCTTCGTCGCTCGCCGTCGCACGGCGCGCAACCGGCGGTGCGCTCGCCGCGATGGAACTCGCGGTCGCGCAACGCCGCGCGGTATTCGCGCTCGCGCGCCCGCCCGGCCATCACGCGGAGCCCGCGCGCGGCATGGGTTTCTGCATCTTCAATAACGCGGCGATCGCCGCTCGTGCGTACGTCGCGGCGTACGGCGGTCGCGCGCTCGTCGTCGATTTCGATTACCATCACGGGAACGGCACGCAAGCCGCAACGGGCGACGGCGTCTCGTTCGTTTCGACACACGGCTTCCCGGCGTATCCGGGAACGGGCGGCCCGCGGGATCAGCGCTTCGATCCCGGGGGAGCCGTCGTCAACGTGCCGTTGCCGCCGCACGCTTACGGAACGGAAGCCTTCGTCGCGACGTGGCAGCGCGTCTTACCCGACGTCGCGGCGCGCGTCCGGCCCGACTTCATCGTGGTTAGTGCCGGTTACGATTTCGCTGCGGGCGATCCGGTCGGCGATCTCGGCGTGGATGCGGTGACGGCTTCGCGCGCGCTCGCCGCGCTCGTGCGGGAAACGGCGGAAACGTACACGGGCGGTCGCGTCGCCTATTGTCTCGAGGGTGGCTACGACGTGCACACGCTCGCACTCGCCGTCGAAGCGACGCTGCGGGGCCACGACGCGGCGCAGGCGGGCGAGCGCGCCGAAGCCGCGTCCATTCCGCCGCCGCAGCGGGCCCTCGCCGACGCCGTGAGCGCATGGCCTACGTAATCTTCGGGCTGCGCGTGGCTTTGGGCGCGTTACTCGTCGTCGCGGGAATTCTCAAGGCGCACGACGGCGCGGCACTGACGGCAACCTCCATCGCCGGTTATCGCATCTTGCCCGCGGCGCTCGTCGCGCCGCTCGGCATCGCGTTACCGTACTTCGAAATACTGCTCGGCGGTTATCTCGTCGCAGGCTTGTTTACGCGCGTTGCGGCGCTCGTCGCAAGCGTACAGTTCGCCGTCTTTTCCGGAGCCGTCGCCTCGCTCGTCATACGGCAAATCCCGGCCGATTGCGGCTGCTTCGGTTCGGGCGTTCCGACGCCGCCTTCTTGGGGACACGTCGCCGCCGACCTCGGCCTGTTGCTTCTCGGGGCGCTCGTCGCACGCTATGCGCCGGGCGCATTTGCGGTAGACTCGGAGCTGGGATCGGGCGGTACGCCCGCACGGCAGCACGAAGTACGGCCCCTATGAATCGAGCCGAACGGCGACAAGTCGTACCCACTCGCGCGGAACTGCAGTCGCAGGCGAAACGCCGCCGCATCATCTTGCTCGCATCGGTCGGGGTGCTCGCGCTCGTCGTCGTCATCGCCGTGGCACTGAGTTCGCGGGTTCCCAAAGCCGCTTCGGACGCGCCGATCTCGGCGACGCTGCATGTCGGTGAGAAAGCGCCCGCTTTCGTCGTCTCGACCACGGGCGGCCCGTTCGATATCGCGCATGCGGGCGGCAAGCCGACGCTGCTCGAGGTCTTCGCGACGTGGTGCCCGCACTGCCAGCGCGAGACGTCGGTCCTCAATAGTCTTTACGCGACCTACAAAGATCGGCTGAACGTCGTCGCCGTGTCGGGCAGCCCCTATGCCATCGATTCGACGCAGCCGGAGTCGCAAGCCGACGTCGTCGCGTTCATGACGAAATACAACGTGCAGTATCCGCTCGCGTTCGACCCCGATCTCAGCGTCGCGAAATCGTATCTGCAGGGCGGCTTCCCGACCCTCGTCTTGATCGGTCGCGACGGTACGGTTGCCGCTATTCGAGATGGGGAGATTTTGCAAGCCGATCTCAAGACCGCGATCGACGCCACCCTGTCGGGCAAAAAGCCGGATCCGAAGATGGGCGCGAAGGGCTGATCTTACCGCCGGCCCGCTCCCGGCTGGCGCTGATTCTTCTTGCGGCCTTCGCGCTTCGCATATTCGACATCGACGCGGTGCCCGTGGAAGTTCACGCAGACGAACTTGCGGGGCTCGTCGGGATGTCGAATATCGTGCACGGCCGCGCGCCGCTCGTGCCTTTCTTCGATCTTCGCGTGCAATATCTGCCGCTTTACGGCTTCTTCGAATACGGCTCGACCCGGCTTCTCGGTAGCGTTCCGTTCGCGATGCGCTTGCCCGCCGTGCTCTTCGGCGTGATCTCCGTTGCGGCGTTACGCTGGCTCGTGCTCGAACTCGTCGCGAGTGCCGCGGTCGCCGATGCCGCGGCCGCAATTTTCGCCGTATTGCCGTGGGCGGTTCACCTCTCGCGCATCGCTTGGGAACCCGCAGCCGTCTTTCCGTTTTTGCTCGGCGGCCTCGCGGCACTCGTCGCGGGGCTGCGACAGGGCAACCGCCGCTACGTCGTGCTTGCGGGCTGCCTACTCGGTGCCGGCGCTTATTCGTACCGCGCCGAACCGTTCGACGGCGTGCTGCTCGCGGCGACGCTGCTGGTAGCGGAGCGGCGACGCGCGTGGGCGATGCGCGGCTCTCTCACCCTCGCGACGTGCGCGGCCCTTGCGTTCGTCGCGCCGCTCGCCGTCGCGGTCTTGACGCATCCGCATTTCTTTTGGCGCGACGAAGGCATCGCGACGTTCGGGCACGGCGTCACGCCGGCGGCTTTCACGATCTTCGGGCAGAATTATCTCTCGCACTTCGCGCTCGACTCGCTCTTTGCCACGGGCGACGGTTTTCTCGACCACGGTCCGCGCTACGGCGTGCTGTATTGGTGGATGCTTCCGTTCGTGTTCATCGGCGCCGCGTCGGCCGCGCGCGGCCTAACGCGCGCGACCGTCGCACTGCTCTACGTCTGGCTCGTGCTCTATCCGCTCGGCGGGGCGTTAACCAGCGACGGCGTGCCGGACTTTCCGCGTACGCTGATCGGCGCTCCGCTCGCGTGCATTTTCACGGCACTCGGCCTGCGCGCCGTATGGCGTTCCGCGCCGCGCACGGCGCTTTGGTGGCGCAGGCGTCAAATCGCCGCCGCCGCCTTCAGCGTAATCGTCGCCGTATCGGTGCTCGACTTCTGCCGGGCATATTTCTTCGTCTATCCCGCGCAATCGGCCGACGCATTTCGCTTCGGCACCGCAGGCCTCTTCAAAACGGTGCGGGCTTACGAAGGCAGTTACGAACGGGTCTGTTTCGGAGACCTCGATTGGTATAATTACGAAACGCTCACGCAGTATTACTTGGCCGGCTCGCCGCTCGTCGCGATCGAGACAGTCTCGAGCGACTGTCGTGCTCCGCGCTCGCTTATCGTGGTAAGCGAGCCCGCAGAGACATTTCCGAATAGCCGGCTTTTAGCAACCGAGCAAACTTACGAAGGCCGCGTTAAAGCCTACATCTACGGCACGTAATTACGGAACGATACTCTTGGCAATGGAGACGAGTTCGCTACGCAAAAGGTCGCCGACGAGGGCGAAGTAGAGGCCGTGTTCTTTCCACGTTAGGAGCGTCGTTGGGCCGTCTTCGACGTACTGCGCTTCATGATGTTCGAACGACAAGCTCTTGGGACGCAGGCTGCCGAAATCGGCTGCGGCGTCTCGGGCGTTCTGAAAGAGCGAGACCGACCGTAACCCGTCGGTATAAAGAAGATGCAGCGTGCGCACGCCGTTTACCATGGTGACGTCACCGCTCGCGAGCGTGAAGCCCTGCGGTAATGCTCGCGGCTCGTAGGGTTTGAAGCCCGCTTCTTTGATGACGCGTTCGATGTCGGACGACGGCATCGCGGCGCTGACGCCCGCGACTTGCGCGTACCCGGCCGGCGCGTCCGTACTGAAGATGCCGTCGGGAATATTATTGGTATAGCGCAATTCTTCGAAGCGCGTCTGCGCGGCGACGGAGCCGTTCGCGTGATACTCTTCCTT
>CAXTIY010000203.1:0-6536 GCA_964244215.1 uncultured bacterium | reverse complement strand
GTTCTTGAGCGCCGGACGGTTCTGCCTCCGTCGAGAGCGAAGTGAACCGCCATGGCAAATAGCATCGCAGTCGGTTTCGATTTCGACCATACGCTCGGCATCGATAACCGGCTGGAACGCACGACGGCGCTCGACCTCTTAAGGGAACTCGCGGCGCGGCGCGGCGTGATCTACGACGCGGCCGCGGCAGACGCTGCCATCGACGGCGTACTCGCGACCTTTCGTTCGGGCGAGCAAAGCGTGGAGGGGGCGATTGCCGGCTTCTACGAACGCTTCACGCCCGGCGGCACGACGAGCGACGTGATGGACGAAGCGAGCGGTTTTCGGGAAGCCGTCGTGGCCCGCTGCGAACGACACGTCGAAGCGCTCCAAGGCGCGCACGAGATGCTCGCGGCCCTCGATGAGATGGACGTGCCGTACGCGATTCTCACCAACGGATGGAGTCCGTTGCAAGAAGAGAAAGCGCGGCTTTTCGGATTCCGCGGACCGGTCTACGTGAGCGAACGCATCGGGGCCCGCAAGCCGACGCGCGAGGCATTCGATTCTCTCGTGACCCTCTTCGAATTGCCGCCGGAACGTATTTGGTACGTCGGCGACGATCCGCATTCAGATTGCGCGGGCGCGGCCGAAGCGGGCCTGGTGCCCGTGTGGTTCGATTGGGAGAACGTCTCGTATCCGCCGGAGCTTGCTGCACCCGCGTATACGATTCACACCCTTGCCGAGCTACCGGCATTGCTTGCGGGGCGGCTCGCAGAAACGGCGTCGTGATGGGTGCATGCGGCTAAGCGGCGGTGAATTGCGTTCGCGCATCATCCGAACGCCCGCGGGTTCGGCGATCCGGCCGACGCCGGGCCGCGTGAAAGAAGCGCTATTCTCGATACTCGGCGAGACGATCTCGCAGACGCGCGTGCTCGATCTCTATGCCGGCACCGGTGCCATCGGCTTCGAAGCATTATCGCGCGGCGCGAAGCACGTGACGTTCGTCGAATTGCACGCGCCGACCGCGCAGCGTATTCGAGAGACCGCAGCCGAATTCGGCGTGGCGGCCCGCGTGACGGTCGTCTGCGCACCCGCCGAGAAAGCCGCGCAGCGCGTGGCCGGGCGCTTCGACTTCGTGTACGCTGACCCGCCCTACGCGTTGCCGCCGCCGCACCTTACCTTCGGAACGTTGCGCATGCGCGGCGCGCTCGATGCCGCGACCGCAATCGTGTACGAGCATCGGGAAGGCTCGGAACCCTTCGCGAGCCCAGGCTTTCGGACGGTGCGCGACGCACGTTACGGTGAAGTGCTATTGCAGTTCTTGCAGGCCGAGCCCGTTGGATAAAGCGTACGGACACGCGATCTATCCGGGCTCCTTCGACCCTCCGACCAACGGTCATCTCGACGTCATCGCGCGGGCCGCGGTCATGTTCGCGACGGTCACGGTCGCGGTCGTCGTCAACCCGCAAAAACGAAGCCCGTACTTCTCGCTCGACGAGCGTGAGCAGATGCTGCGGCGGTGCACGGCGAACATTTCCAACGTGCGCGTCGATCATTTTCGCGGTTTGCTCGCGGATTACGTCCGCGGGAACGCGGCGGGCGTCATCGTGAAGGGCTTACGCGGGGTCTCCGATTTCGAGAACGAGATGGCGTTCGCGCACATGAACCGCTCGCTCGCCGGCGTCGATACGATGTTCCTTATGTCGGATTCGAGTTATTCGTTCGTCAGTTCGAGTTTGATTAAAGAAGTGTACCTGCAAGGTGGCGACATCGCGCGTTACGTGCCCGATGTCGTTCTCGAGTTCATGCATACGAAGCGCCACGTTAACGGGAGGACTTGATATGTCGATCTATCGCGTCATCGATAAGCTCGAAGCGCACGTCCGCGAAGGTACGTGGCTACCGTTCGGGTATCGCATTTTAAGTGAAGAACGGCTCGTCGAATACATCGAGAAGATGCGCTCGACTCTGCCGGAAGAATTCGCGAGCGCGAAAACGATCTCGAGTAATAAGGATCGGATCGTGCGCGACGCGCAAGAAAAAGCGCAGCAAATCGTAACCGAAGCCGTCGCACAGAAGAACGATCTCGTGGAACAACAAGACGTCGTGCGCGCCGCTCGTACCACGGCCGACATCGTCTTGCGCGAAGCGGAAGAGAAGGCGCGTAAGATTCGCGCCGGCGCCGATTCGTATGCCGCTCAAGTACTCGCCGACCTCGAAGGACGCCTCACGACGGCCATCGGCTCCGTACAAAAGGGCCGCGAAGCGCTCACCCCGCGCCCCGTGCAGCCCGCGAGCGATTCACTCGCCGACGCGGCCGCGAAATCGAAGCGTGCGGCTTTCGATTCGCAGGACGGGGCTGCGACTCGAGAGGCGGCTAACGCGCATACGTAGTCTGGAGAGAAGTCGCCCTTTTAGGGTGACCGTGTCGTCTTGATGCATCGCGGCCAGGTCGTCACGGACGGCCTGCCGGAAATCGTGCTCGAAGCGGGCCTGTCGCACCGCGTTTTCAGCATACCGTGCGCGATTGCGGGCGGCGCGCTCTAAATCGGCGGCGCCTGTACGTTGTAGGCGAATGCTTCGAGCCGGTCGCGATCGAGCGCGCGCACGCGGCCGCGATCGAGTTCCACGGCGGTCGCCGTTTTCAAGCGCAGTAAGGCGCGAGCCGCCATGTCGCGGACGGTTCCGGCCGCTTGCGCGATTTGCGCTTGCGACAGATTTTCGACGCCCGAGAGTCCCCTGGCCATGCCCGTCGTTGCGGGCGCGTACGAAAGCAAGAACTTCGCGACGCGTTGCAAGACGTGCGCGAACGCGAGATCTGCGATCGTTTCGATCGAACGGCGGCGTGCCTGGGAAGCGTCGGATAGAAAGCCGATCGCGAGTTCCGCGTCGTTGCGACACGCGTGCATCACGGCTTCCGTCGGCAACAAAACGAGGCTGCAATCGGTCAACGCTTCGGCGCGCGTCGTCGCTCCGCCGCCATCGAAGGTGCCGGTTTCGTTGATCGGATCGAGCGGCAGACGCTCTCCGAGCGACTGGGTTTTACCATCGGGCGAAAGCAGCGTGTAGATCACTTTGCCCGTGCGAACGAAGGCGAGATACGGCCATTGTTCGCCTTCGTCGTAGATCGTATCGGTCGCTCGAAACGAACGTTCGGTCGCGTTCGAGGCGAGATCGCGTACCGTCGCGGCCTTCGCGTTCGCGAAGGGATTGCAGTGCGAGAGAAAGGTCGCAACATCGGCTTGCTCGTCGATGCGTTCGATGCGGATCGACCAGCGTCCCGCACCCTGATTGCGCGCGAACCAAGAGAAGCGGCCGGCGCGATGTTGCAGAAACTCGTTACGCAGCGCGCGCGGATCGGTCTCTTCGAGTAATTCGAGAATACTTCCGAGCTGTAGCTTATCGAAGGCGTCGAGGATAATTACGTTTCGGTTCGTGCTCGGAAGCGTGCGGCTATCGAGCGAAATCGCCGGAACGCGTGCGTTTGCCATTGCGCGAGTTGTTCCGATGCGGGGGTGCGGCAGCCTCCTGCGCCGTCGTCGCAGCCCCACCGCATCTTACTTTCCGGCGAACGCAGCCGGCCGCTTCGCTAAGAACGCACTCGTGCCTTCGGCGAAATCCGCGGTGTTCACGAGGCTTCCGAAGCTGAGCGCTTCGAGCTCGAGCCCGGCCGCCATGGGCAGGGGCAGCCCGGCATCGATCGCCCTCTTCGTCGCGCTGACGGCGAGTGGAGCTTTGGTCGCGATGAGGGTTGCGATCCGTCGCGCTTGCACGAGCAAGTCCGCGGCCGCAAAGACGCGCTCTACGAGCCCGATGCGCAGCGCCTCTCGCGCATCGATCGTTTCGCCCGTCAAACATAAGTACGCGGCCATGCCGCGCCCGAGCAAACGCGCCGTTCGTTGCGAGCCGCCGTAACCGGGCATGAGTCCGAGATTGACTTCGGGCTGTCCGAATTTCGCAGTTTCGCTCGCGAGCCGGATGTCGCAGCCGAGAGCCAGTTCGCAACCGCCGCCGAGCGCGAACCCGTTGACGGCGGCGATAACGGGCACGCGTAATTGCTCGATCTGCATGGTCACGGCTTGGCCGAGGCGCGCTTGCTCGGCTCCTGCGACCGAACCTTGGAGCGCCGCAAGTTCGCCGATATCGGCGCCCGCTGCGAACGCGCGGTCGCCCGCGCCCGTCAAAACGATCGCGCGAACGCCGTCATCGGCGGCCGCAGCTGCGAAAGCGAGACGGAGCTCCCCGAGCATTAACACATTAAGCGCATTAAGAACCTTCGGGCGGTTTAGTGTAATGATGGCGACCGCGTCCTCGCGTTCGACCACGATCGTTTCGTATGCCATTCGGCAGCGCTTCCTAGCGGAAGTTGCACCTCCCTCGCGCTATGCTATACTCCACGGGACCGCGCATCGTCCGGTACTTTTACGTTAATGGGAGAAACATGACGGGAATGCGCAACGCGTATCACGAGGCACTCGAATCGGCACGGCTCGACGTCGTACGGTTGGGGGCGCTCGTCGGCGATGCGGTGCAGGCTTCGGTTACGTCGCTCGAACGTCGCGATACGACGCTCGCGGCGCGCGTGATCGCGGGCGACGACGACGTCGATTCGTTGCGTCGCCGCGTCGAGCAATCGTGCATCGAGCTGATCTGGAAACAGCAGCCGGTGGCGGGCGAATTGCGCCAAGTCGCAGCGATGCTCGAGATCGTCACCGATCTCGAACGCACGGGCGATTACGCCGTCGAGATTTCGAAGTATTCGATCAAGCTCGCCGACGTCGCGATCCGTCCGGCTCGCGTCGAGATCGGTCGCATCGCCGCGATCGCCTGCGAGATGCTGCGCGAAGTCATGCGCGCGTATACCGAAGGCGATTCGCACATTGCCGAAGCCGTCATCGCGCGCGACGATGAGGTCGATTTGCTCTACGCTCGCGGCATCGAAGCGTTGCAGGATGAAATGCAAGCCGACTCCGGCATGGTGCGCGCCGGCACGATCATGTTATTCGTCTTAACGAATCTCGAACGCGTCGGCGATCGCGCGCAGAACGTCGCGTGGCATACGAAGGAGATGCTCGGAGCCGCGTAATTGCACTCGGTCGCGCCGCCGCTGGGACCCGATGCCGTCGCTGCGGGCGCGGACGGCTACCGCCACGATCTCGGCGCGCTTTCCGCAATCGCGCACGGAGCGGGGGCTCTGTTTCGTGTGGATGCGATCCAGGGTCTGGGCGCGTTCGCTCGCGCGGCTGGCGCGACGTCGCCGATATCTGGAACTTCTTCGATTACGAACAGCCGCTCGCGCCGAACGCGGCGCGTTACGAAGGCGGCACGCAAAACTTTCTCGGCATCGCGGCGCTCGATGCATCGCTTGCGGTTCTCGCGGAAGCGGGCGTCGCGCGGATCGGCGAACACGTCTTGGCGTTGACCGATCGTCTGGTGAATGGCCTTGCGTCGCTCGGCGCGCAGAACGCTACGCCGCGGGGCGAAGGCATCTCTTCGGGCATCGTAACGTTTTCGCTCGCGGGCCGCGACTCGGTCGAACTCGGTCGGGCGCTCGGGGCGCGCAGCTTCGCGACGACGTTCCGGCGCAGCGGCGTGCGTGTCTCACCGCACGGCTACAATACGGTGGGCGAAATCGACGCGTTTCTCGCGGCGCTGCGATAACGTGGTAAAGATTCTCTTCGACACGGATCCCGGAGTGGACGACGCTTTAGCTTTATTGTATTTGCATCGGCATCCGGGTGCCGAACTCGTCGGTATTACGACCGTTGCGGGAAACGGAACGCTCGAAGCGGTCACGCGTAATGCACGCTATCTCGCGCAACGCTTCGACATGCGCGCTCCCATCGCGCGCGGAGCGGGCGTGCCGCTGTCGGGAACGCTCCATGTGCCGCCGGCGGAGATCCACGGCGAAAACGCACTCGGTAATGTCGTCATCGCAGATACGAACTATCCGCTCGATACGCGCGAAGCGCACCGATTCATTATCGAAACCGTACGAGCGCGGCCGGGCGAGATAACGATTCTCGCCGTCGGCATGCTCACCAATCTCGCACTCGCTCTTCGCGAAGAACCCGGCATCGCACCGCTCGTGCACAAAGTCGTCGTCATGGGCGGCGCCTTCACGAGCGGCTTGGGCAACGCGTCGCCCGTCGCGGAAGCGAACGTCTTTGGCGATCCGCATGCGGCGGACATCGTCTTTACGGCGCGCTGGCCCGTGCAGATCGTCGGGCTGGACGTCACGCAGCGCATTCTGATGACGCCGGAGTATTTCGAACGACTGCAAGCGGGCGGATCGCCCGAGGCGCATTTCATTCGCGAAGTCACCCGCGGCTACGAAGCGTTTCACCGAAGCCGCATCGGCGTGCGAGGCGTTTATGCGCACGATCCGGCGGCTGCCGTCTGCGCCCTCGACGATAGCGCGTTCACGTTTCGCGCGGGCCCGGTGCGCGTCGTTCGCGACGGCTTTGCCGCCGGCCTCACGCTGCAAAATGCGTCGCGGCGTGTGTTTCCTCCGAACGGCTGGGACGACAAGCCGCTTCAAGACGTAGCGGTGGAAG
>CAXTIY010000202.1:0-6595 GCA_964244215.1 uncultured bacterium | reverse complement strand
CACGTGTTTTCCGCCGGCATTCGCGGCACTCTCCGTCGGCCTCTACGTGCCCCTCACGTTCGTGCTGGTCGGCATCATCTTGCGCGGCGCGGCATACGCGTTCCGTTCGCAAGGGTACGAAGCAGCCTTACTCTCGCAAGTATGGGGCAATCTATTCGGCATCGCGAGCGTCATGGCGCCATTCTTTTTTGGCACGGCGGTCGGTGGTCTAACCGTCGGAAAATATGCTTGGACGTCGCCCTTCGCGCTAATCGTCGGCCTCCTCGCGGTCGCCATCTGCGCGCAGCTTGCCGCAGTTTTTCTCACGCTCGAAACGGCGGGCGTGCTGCGCGAAGATTTCCGCCGCCGCGCGATCGCCGCGACCATCGTGCTTGCGGGAATCGGCGCCGTCGCCTTACTCGTGGCACACGTGACGTCACCGGGCACGTTTGCTTCACTGACGCGCGTGCAATCGCTGCCGGGCATCGGCATCGCGATGCTGCTCGGCTTCGTCGTTCTCGGGGCACTCGTCGCACGTAAGTTCGCACTGGCACGAGCGGCGACGGCACTAGAAGTGCTCGCGATCCTCGCCGGCTGGTACGCCGCGCAATCGCCCTATATCATCCCGGGCGAAATGACGGTCGCCGCCGCCGCGGCCCCGTCCGAAACGTTGCGGGCTTTTCTGTGGCTGACGGCGGGCGGCTCGGTCTTACTCGTGCCGTCGCTCGTGCTGCTGTTCCGTGTGTTCAAAAGCCGGCCCGACGGGGCCGTATAACGCATTTCCTTAGTTGGTATTTACAATGATATAAGATTTTCACTTTTGGGTAATGCGAACCCGTGGAAGCTTCCTGGGCGGTCGACGGAAACGACATGCAGAGCCTGCACGCAGCGCGCGCGGGAGCTCTCGCTTTTCTGCGTGACCAAGGGGATTATCGCGCGGATTTCGATGCAGTCGCCTTAGCGCTGTCGGAGTTGATCGGCAACGCCGTGCGGCACGGTCCCGGTGGTCCCGTTTCGGTCAAGGTTGACTGGTCGGGCGCGTTACCAACACTGTCCGTAAAAGATATGGGAGACGGTTTCGCGCTGCGGATTTCGCTTCCGCCCGGGCGTTCCGAAGGCGGCCGCGGACTTTTCTTGATTTCGAAACTCGTCGGAATGCCGAAGGTTAGTTGTGGCGCCGAAGGCGGCTGCACCGTTTCCGTCACGCTGCCGGTCCGCCGCCGCATCGAGACCTTCGCGCTTAGGACGTCGGCTTAAACGCGACGATCTGATCCGCTTCGCGGTGATTGGTCCAGAAGCGCTCGCCGTCGAACGCGAGTGCGCGCGCCGGGAAGCCGATCAAGGCGAGGTCTTCGCTTTGTGGGGTTCCGCTCCGCGCATCGACGCACGTCAACCAGTAGTCGCCGCCGTCTTCTTCATCGGTCGTGATGAGATAGAATTTGCCGTGGGCCACGACCTGGCCGCAGATGTCGTGCGGCACCTCGATCGTGGTGCCCACATCACCCCGGTCGTCGATTGAGAGAATCCGGCGCTTATAAAACTGACTGACGTACAGGCGGTCGCCGTCGTACCCGAGTTGCGAACCCGTATCGCCCGGACATGGCACGGCGTCGGCCGTCTTAAAGCCGTGGCCGGGAATAAAACGGCGCACGATACGATTATCGTCGGCCGTTTCGCCGCATAAGACGCGCAGCTCATCGCCGACGACCGTCATGCCCCAAGGCGTTCCCGGAGCCTCCGCCTCTTCACGTACGGTCCACGTATTGGGATCGAGCGCGTAGAGCCGGCGCGTCTCGCGCGAACCCATCCAAAGCGTCGTGCCGTCGAAGGCGAGCGATTGGGGTTTCGGCGCGGGCGACGGAAGTCGTAATAACTCTTCGACTGTTTCCATCACTCGCGCTTCGCAGTGTCGTGCGGCCGACCATTTACCGTAAGCGGGGCTCGGCGTTTCTGCGGCTAACAGGGAGGTCCGTGCAGAACGAAACGATGTCCGAAGGATTAGTGCGCGCGGCTGCGGCCCACCCGCTGCAATTCGATCCGACGTTGCCCGTCGCGCCGTCGAAGCACGTCTCGATCGTCGCTTGCATGGATTCGCGCATCGATATATTCGGTCTCTTCGGTCTCGGCGGCGGCGAAGCGCACGTAATTCGAAATGCGGGCGGCATCGTAACCGACGACGTGTTACGCTCGCTCGTCATCTCGCAGCGATTGCTCGGCACCACAGAAATCTTGCTCGTGCATCATACCGATTGCGGCTTACAACGCGTGCGCGAACCCGAGTTCCGCGCCGAAATATCGAGCGAAGTCGGAAGCGAACCGCCGTATGCGTTCGGCGCTTTTTCCGATCTCGATGCGGCGGTAAGAGCCGCGCTCGCGCGCGTTCGGGAACATCGGTTTTTGCCGCATCGCGAGCGGGTCCGAGGCTTCGTTTACGACGTAACGACGGGAGCGCTGCGCGAGATCGCTGCCTGACGCGCGCTTCGCGTACGATGCGAGCGCGGCCCGAGGGGCGCTCGACCGTACGTCGAACGCGGGCGCCGTGTCCATGCTCGCTTTCCGCAGGCCCGTTCTCGCTTTCGCTAGGCTCGTCGCGGTTTGCTGTGCGGCGCTCGCAGCGACGGGCGGCAGGTGCGGCGCGCAAGACGCGCCCGCGCTGCCCCCGCCCGCCGTCCTCGACGACGCGCGCCTGCTATCCGCAGCGGGCGACGCACGGAATTGGCTCGTGCCCGGCGGCGCGTACACGAACGCACATTATTCAGCATTGAAGCAAATCGACCGGGCGACGATCGGCACGCTCGCGCCCGCCTGGACGTTCCATACGGGCTTACACGGTTCGTTCGAAGCGACGCCGCTCGTTATCGACGGCACCATGTATCTCACGACGCCGAATGACGACGTCGTCGCGCTCGACGCAGCGCAAGGCACGGTCTTATGGCGCTATCATCACGTTCTTCGCAGCAAGCCGTGCTGCGGTCCGGCGAATCGTGGAGCGGGTGCGGGCTACGGACACATCTACATCGCCACCGTCGATGCGCGCCTGATCGCACTCGATCAGCACTCGGGTGCCGTCGTTTGGGACGTGCCGCTCGCACCGGATGCGGGCGGAAACGTCGAGCATCCCAAGGATTTGGGAAGCACGGATCGACTGCGCGATCAGGCGGTCATCGGAGAGACGGGCATCTTTGCGAACATGGCGCCGCTCGTCTACGAAGATAAGGTGATCGTCGGCGTAACGGGTGTCGGCTACGGCCTGCATCTGGGCACGACGGGCGGCGGCGACGCGTTGACGGAAGGCGTCGTCGGAATCGCAGGCGATTACGGGCACCGCGGTTTCTACGCGGCGTACGACGTGAAGACCGGGCACGAGGTGTGGCGCTGGTATACGATTCCACAGGCGAAGTGGGAAGGTTCGTTCAGCGCCACGACGCCGGACGGCGCGCCGCTGCACCGCGATCTCGCGGCCGAACGGGCCGCTGCGGCACGTTATGCCGGTGCCTGGAAAACGGGCGGCGGCTCCGCCTGGAGTACACCCGCCTACGATCCCAAACTCGGCTTAATCTACGCGGGCGTCGGTAATCCCTCACCGCAATTTCAAGACGAGACGCGGCCGGGCGACAATCTCTACACCGTCGCCCTCGTCGCGCTCGACGCACGAACGGGCGCCGTGCGCTGGGCCTATCAACAAGTTCCGCACGACGTATGGGGGTACGACGTCGCGAGCCCGCCCGTACTCTTCGATACGATCGTCGACGGGAAGCCCGTCCCGGCGATCGGTCAGGCCGGAAAGACCGGTTGGTATTACGTCAACGACCGGCGCACGGGCGCTCTCATCCGCAAGTCGGAGCCGTTCGTGCTGCAAGAAAATCTGTTTTCGGCACCGACCGAAGCGGGTATTCGCATCGCGCCGGGCGCGTTCGGCGGTTCGTCGTGGTCGCCCGCGGCATACGACGCCGCATCCGGACTCGCCTACGTTGCCGGGGCCGACATTCCGATGTTGTATAAAGTCGTTACGAAAGGCAAAATCGGCACGAAGGAAGCCGTTCGCTATACCGAGGCGACTCCGAGCACGGACGCCCCGCACACGGGCACGCTAACGGCGATCGACACCAACACGGGCCACATTCGCTGGCAGCATAGGACCGCACAGCCGCTCGTCGGCGGTACTCTCGTTACCGCCGGCGGCTTCGTCTTCATGGGTGAAGGTAACGGCGATCTCGAGGCGTTCGATGCGGCATCGGGCGAACTCGTCTGGCACGCGGCGTGCGGTGCGGGCGTGGACGCTCCGCCGATTGCCTACGAAGTCGCCGGCCGCGAATACATCGCCGTCGCGGCCGGCGGCAATCAACTCTTCGGCTATCCGTCGGGCGACGCGTTACACGTATTCGCTTTACCGAAGGTTCGCTAAAGCGCCGCGCGTTGCGCGCATGGCGCTTGCGGAAATCCTTGCAACGGCGGGTCGTGAAGACTCGCCGTCGTCCCGTCCGCATAACGCAACGTCGCACGCAACCCACTCGCCCACCCGAGCGGTAATAACGTACCCGGGACGCCGAGAAACTTTTTAAAATCGGACGAGACGACGAAACGCCCGTTTCGCACGTCGACGATAGCATGATTGCGTTGGACGTTCCCGGGCTCGAACGGTCCGAGCACGTCGACGAGCACCCAGTGTTGATCGGGTGAGAGCTTCGGGCCCGCAGCGCCGAGTTGTGCGAATTCGAACCCCGGACAGAGCGTTGCCGTCGAGATGATATGGCCGCTATTGTCGATGACGCTAAGCGCCGTATTCGTAAGCGTCAGATTGGGATTAGGGGGAAGCGGCGCGGCTGCGAGTGCGAGCCACGCGGTCGCGAGCGCGAAGTTACGGCTATCGATTGAGGGCGGCCATCGCCGCTTCGGGATAACGGGAACCGGCGGCGACTCCATGGGAGAAGGTTCGTCCGATCTCCGCAAGTTCGTGCGGCTCCAAACGCAAGTCCGCGGCGCGCGCATTCTCTTCGAGATAGCGCACGCGCTTCGTCCCCGGAATCGGAACGATGTCGGGACCGCGCGAAAGCAGCCACGCGAGCGCGACTTGCGAAGGCGTCGCGTTCTTCTTGCGCGCGAGTTCGGCGACGGCCCGGACGAGCTCGCGGTTCTTCGCGAAATTGTCACCTTGAAAGCGCGGATTCATGCGCCGCCAGTCGTTCGGCGCCAAGTCGTCCGGTGATTCGAACGCGCCCGTGAGAAAGCCGCGTCCGAGCGGACTGTAGGCGACGAATCCGATACCGAGTTCGCGCACCGTCGGCAGGATCTCGACCTCGACGTCCCGCGTCCAAAGCGAATACTCGGTCTGTAACGCGGCGATCGGATGGACGTCGCTCGCCCGGCGAATCGTGGCCGCCGCCGCTTCGGATAAGCCGAGATAGCGCACTTTACCGGCGGTGACGAGCTCGCCCATCGCACCGACCGTCTCTTCGATCGGGATCTTCGGATCGACCCGATGTTGATAGTATACGTCGATCGTCTCGAGCCCTAAGCGCTTCAAACTCGCTTCGCAGGCAGAACGTACGTAGGCGGGGCTGCCGTCCACGCCCGCGGGCTTCCCGTCGGGCCCGCGCAAATTGCCGAACTTGGTCGCGAGCACCACTCGATCGCGCCGCCCGGCGATCGCTTCGCCGACGAGTTCCTCGTTCGCGCCCGTGCCGTACATGTCGGCCGTATCGAGAAACGTCACGCCGAGATCGAGGGCGCGATGGATCGTCGCGATCGACGCCGCGCGATCGGTCGCGCCGTAAAATTCGGACATGCCCATGCAGCCGAGTCCGAGGGCCGAAACGTGCAGGCCGCTCCGGCCGAGTTCGCGAGATTGCATGCGCTTCTCGTACCCCGCTATCTACGTTCTCTTGCGCGAGCCCATAGCACGATCGGCCGGCTCGGCCGCAGGGTCGCAGAACCGATGCTCGCGGGCTCCGCGTCCGCGCGCTCGAAACGGTAGCGTCGCGCGAACGTCGCGAGCACGAGCGCACCCTCCATGCGCGCGAAGGCATCGCCGATGCAACGCCGCGCCCCGCCGCCGAAGGGAACGTAGGCGAATTCGGGCCAAGTCGCGGCCTCGTGGCGCTCGGGCACGAAGCGGTCGGGTTCCGGAAAATAACGCGCATTGCGATGGCACACGTACGGACTGATCACGACGCCCGCACCCGGCGCGAGTTCGTACCCGCCGAGTTCGCATGGCTCGAGCACGAGCCGCCCGAACGCCGACGCCGCCGGATAGAGCCGCAGCGTCTCGGCAAAGATGCTCGTGGTAACGGGCAAACGCGCGAGATCGTCGTATCCCGGGTCCCGTTCGCCGAGCGCATCGACTTCGGCATGCAGCCGTTCCCGCTGCGCCGGATGTTCGGCCAGCAAATACCACGTCCACGTGAGGGCATTCGCGGTCGTCTCGTGGCCCGCGAAGAGGAGGGTCGCGAGTTCGTCTGCGACCGCGCGATCGTCGAAGACGATGCCGTCGTCGTCGCGCGCCTCGAGCACGAGTGATAAGAGGTCGTCCGCCGCGGCGCCGCCGGCGCGCCGTCGCGCGATCGCGCCGCTTAGGATCGCCGCGAGCTCCCGGCGAGCGCGCGCAAATTCGAGCCGG
>CAXTIY010000201.1:0-6599 GCA_964244215.1 uncultured bacterium | reverse complement strand
CGGCGTTTCGACGGCGGCAGTCACGCGTGCGCCGTCCTCTCGCTCGAGCGCAGCCGCCTCGGCAACGTGTCGCGCTGCGATGGCCCCGGCGTCTTCCTAGACGCATTGCTGCGCACCTACTGATCGAATCGAGTACGCTTCCTTCTCGCGGCGTAGCGGGTCCGAGCGCGCTAGCGCGTAATTTGCGGCGAAGTGAGCGAGCCACAGACCGTCGTCACAGCGATCGTCGCACTCTTGAGCGTGGCGCTCGTGATAACCGTGATCGCAGAACGGGTCGGCGTGCCGTATGTGGTCGCGCTGCTGCTGGTCGCGGCGCCCGTCCAATTTCCGAATACGCCGAACCACTTCGGCCCGGCGGTAATCTTCGTGTTCCTTCCCGCACTTGTCTTCGAGGCAGCGTGGAACGTGAATGCTGCGAGCTTGCGGCGTAATTGGCTCGCGGTAACGGTGCTCGCGATTCCGGGCGTCATCGTCACCGCGTTTCTCGTCGCGAGCGGCCTCGCCCTTACGGGATTGCTGCCGTTCGTGCCGGCTTTACTGCTCGGAGCCATTCTCGCAGCGACCGATCCTATCGCGGTCATCGCAGTCTTCCGGCGGCTCGACGTGCCGCTCGAACTCGCCACGATCGTCGAGGGAGAGTCGCTTTTCAATGACGGCGCGGCGATCGTTCTCTACGGAGTCGTCGTCGAGTTACTCACGGGCGCGCGCTCCGCACCGACGGCGCTCGGCATCGCGTGGACGACGATTTCGGTTGCGATCGGCGGCGCGCTCATCGGACTCGCGATCGCCGCCGTGGTAGCGCGTTTGCTGCGCGGAATCGCGGACGCGCAACTGCAGGTAGTCGGCACGATCGTCGCCGCGTTCGGTTCGTATCTCATCGCCGACGACTTACACCTCTCCGGCATCTTCGCCGCGGTCGTAGCCGGAATCGCGCTGCGCGCGTTTCCACGCTTTCCATCGCGTGAAGCGAGCGTCGACGTCGATCGCTTCTGGAGCGTCGTGTCGTTTCTCGCTAACGCGTTCGTCTTTACGCTGATGGGGCTGCGTATCGAATTCGCCCGGATCGTGGAAGAGCCCTTACTCGTGTTGCTCACGCTCGCGCTCGTGACGCTCGCACGGCTGTTGCTTGCCTATGTTGCGCTGCCGCTCGCTACGAGAAACCTGCCGCGCAACTGGAGACCCGTCATCGCTATTTCAGGAATGCGCGGTGCGCTTTCGGTGGCGCTGGTCATCGGACTGCCCGCGGATATTCCGTACCGTCAGCAACTCGTCGATACCGTGTTCGGCGTCGTCTTCGTGACGCTCGTCGCGCAGGGGCTCGGCGTGGGACCGCTCATCTCGCGCTTAAAGTTGGCTCACACATGAAGATTCAAGATGCACGCGATCTCGATTCACTGTGGAACGTACTCGTAGAAGAGCCTTCGCAATGCGCTTCGATCGAAGAACTCGCGCAGCGCTTCACGCATCGCTTCTACGACTATTTTGCCGAGTCGACCGTGCTCGTACGCCTATTCGCCACGCTCCGCTACGACCGCTTACCGGAGAAGGAACGCGCCTTCGCGCGAGAGATTGCGGAGCAAGCCGGTATTGCGGAGAAGCTTACGGAGGCAACCGACGTGTTAACGCTGCTCGGCACGCGCGGCGCGCGCAGCGCGTGGAACGCTCGCTCGGACTCGCGCGGACATCTCGCAATTCCGCTTCTCTCCGAGCGGTTCGTCGGAGAGATTCCGATGATCGCGCGGGTGCTCGGCGAGACGGGTTTCGCGCCGCGCTTCAGCGGCCCCATACATTCGCAATACGTCACGCGCTCGAGCGACGGCAGCGACGGCCTCTTCTTCGTCGGCGATGCGCGCTTGACGACGGACGAACGCGGACGGCTCATCATTCCCGCGGCCGATTTCGTCGACGAACATAACGTCAAGACGGTCTTTGGATTCGGCGGTTCCTACGCCGCGGCGCGCACCTTCGTTACGACGATCGTCTTCTGCCGCGAAGCCATTGCCCGGCCGACCGCTGCGAAACTCGTGACGCTCGGCCGCGACTTTAAGAAGCATTCCGAAGCGTTGCTGGAGCGGGACGCCGTTTTTAAATAGGCTCTTGCGCGGCGTCGCTTTAAAGAACGAGCACTTGGCCGTCGGCATAGGTCGTTTGTGCGCCGACGGCCGGCGCTTCGGCGAGCGGCGCGAAGCGAGCGACGAGCACCGCCACATCGTCGTTGGCGTCTTCGCCGCGCAAAACCGTTTCGGCAATGAAGCGCGCCGGATTTTCGGTATTCGCCAGATCGAGCGTCGCGAGTGCCGCGCTGACCCGCGCGTGGCCCTCTTCGACGTCGCGCGTCGCCTCGGTCAGTCCGTCGGTGAAAAAGACGAGTATCGAATCGGCTGGGATCGTAACGACTTTGATGCGGCGATCTTTGCCGGTGCGCAAGCCGAGAAGGAGGCCTGGCGTGCTCAATTCTTCGACGCCGCCGTCTTGCGTGCGCAGCATCGGTCCCGGATGCCCGGCCGACGCAAAGGTCAGCGTCTGGGCTTTTGGATCGTAGATGGCGGCGAGCGCCGTCGCGTAGCCGTCCCCGTCGTGCAAGCGCAGCGTTTTGTCGGCGACATCGAGCATGACGTTGGGATCGCCTGCGACCATCGCGGCGGCTTGCATCGCTTGACGCAGCTTCGTCATGACGATCGCCGCGCGCAAACCGTTTCCGAGAACGTCGCCGATGGTCAAGACGATACGCCCGTCTTCGAGTGCGAAGGCATCGTACCAGTCTCCGCCGATCGTGGCTTCGGATTTACCCGGGCGATATTCGGCGGTTAAGTGAAGACGATCGAAGCGCGGCAACGTGCGCGGCAGGGACGCTTCTTGCAAGGCGACGGCGATGCGCCGTTCGCGTTCGTAGGAGCGGGCGTTCTCAATGGCGGCTCCGCCGCGCCGGCCGAGTTCTTCTGCGAAAAAGAGATCTTCGGCATCGAAATGCTGCGGCCGATTCGCGCGCGGCTTGCGTTCGTCGGCGAGGCCGCACGTCATGGCGCCCAAGATCTTGCCGCTCGCGACGATGGGCACGGTGATGAGCGAACGTATGCCGAGCGCTTGCGCCACGAGCGCATGCTCGGAACCCGTCGCGATGCGGTCGATTAAATCGTGGTCGACGGCTCCGATCAACGTGGACGAGCCGTCGGTGAACGTCGAAATCACCGGATGGGAGATGTGTTCGAAATCGGGTACGAACGAAGCGAGCCGGGCCATGTCCGCCGCTCGCTCGCGCTCCGCATGCACCGCGACGATACGTTCGATCGGACGCTGTACCGGCGCCGGCGGAAAGAGATCGATGACGCAAAACGTGGCGACGGTCCGTACGACGAGTTCCGCGAGATTTGCGAGCGTTTGCGCGTAATCCAAAGAATGCGTGAGCGTGGCACCCGCCTCGACGAGCGCCCGCAGGCGGCGTTCGGCATGCGTGCGTTCGCGCGTATCGGTGCAGACGCTCGCGATCGCAACGGGTTCGTTCGTAAGCGCATCCCTAATTTGAAAGAGATTGAACCAGATGGAGATGGATGCGCCCGTTCGAAAATTGCGCATGCGAAAATCGCCCGTCCACCGGCCGTCTCGCGCGAGCGACGGATAGATTACCTCGCGCACGTAGGCGCGATCTTCCGGCAGAAAGAAATCTAGCGCCTCCGTACCGAGCGCATCCTCGTGCGAACCGATTTCCAAAAGCGTGCGGCCGGCTTCGTTTACGAAGGTGATCTCGCCCTCGAGCGAAGCGATCGAAATAAAGTCGTTGCTATTCTTTGCAAGCGACGCAAAGACGTTGCGGTCTTCTTCGCTACGATACTTGCTATCGATATCGGTAAGGGTTACGAACCAGGCGCGGACCTGAGGGGTCTGGGAATCGTACGAGGGCGTGGCACTCAGAAGCATTTGGCGGTGCGCACCGTTCGCGAGCCGCACGTGCGCTTCATCGACGAACGGTTCGGCCCGGGCGGTCGCGGCAAACCAGCGTTCGCGCAGCGGTTCGCGCTGTGCGGCTTCGACTGCGTCGAGCCACCCGTCGCCGAGGGCCGTGCCGAGCGCCGCGCCGGTAAGCTCGTACCAATAGTGATGAACGGCCGATACGATACCCGCCGGGTCGGCTAAGAACGCAACGATCGGAAACGAGTCGAGCGCGTCGAAGAACGCGGCGATTTGTCGCGTATCGATCGTTTCCGCCCGGCGCTCCATGAATTAGTATCGCTTCTTAGTCGACTAAGCTGGTCCCCCTGGTGAAACGATTCGTGCGTTCGATCACGCTACCGTAGCCGTGCCTAACGGGAGCCGTCGCCTTTACGGGTACGGTAGCACGCGTGCAACAAATTGAAACGGTTCTCTTCGATGTCGACGGGACGCTCGACGATAGTAACGACGCTCATGCGAACTCCTGGGTGGACGCCCTCGAAGAGGCCGGCTATCCGATCGCGTTCGATCGTATCCGTCCGTTAATCGGCCTCGGATCCGATAAGCTCTTCCCGAAGCTCGAAGTTGGGTTGACGGCGGAGGACGAGCCGGGGAAATCGATCCTCAAACGCCGTCGGGAAATCTTTCTCACGAAGTATCTGCCGTCCGTGAAACCGTTCCCGGGCGCGCGCGAGCTGATAGCGGCGCTGCGGGAGCACAAATACCGCTTGATCGTCGCGAGTTCGGCAAGCGAGGAAGAGCTGACGCCGCTGCTACGGATCGCGGGCGTTGCCGATCTCTTCGATCACGCCATGACGCCGAACGAGGTGGAAAATTCGAAACCCGATCCCGACATCGTTCACGCGGCGCTCGCCTGGAGCGGAACGGCCCGCGAGTGCGCGGTGATGGTCGGCGATTCGCGCTACGACATGGAAGCGGCGAGCGGCGCGGGCGTCGCAGCGATCGCCCTGCGTTGCGGCGGCACGGCCGACGGCGACCTCGGTCTCGCGACCGCCATCTTCGATACGCCGGCGGACCTCTTGCGCGCCCTGGAAAAAACCAGCTTCGAAGCGATCCTTACGCGATAGTCGCCTGTGGGCGCGTTGTGATAACGTCCAAAGGACGAGGGCTCGCTTGCGGTAATGTCGCGCCGAACGATGTCATCCTCACTCGCGCCCACGATATCCCCCGAACCGTTCTCGCCGCTTCGCGAACGTGAGGCGTTTCTCGAGCGCGTTATTGCGGACGTGCTCCGCTCGCGGGCGAGCCCGGGCACCTACGAACTCGTCGAGTCGCTCCGCTCTTTAACGCGGCGGCGGCGGCTCGAGCCGCTCGGAACGGCGCACGACGAGTTGATGAACCTCGTCGAATCGTTATCCGTGCCGATGGCGATCGAAGTCGCTCGCGCGTGTTCGCTGACGTTTCAGATGACGAATCTTGCTGAGCACTTACATCGCGAGCGGCGGCGCCGGGAGCGCGCGATCGCGGGCGAATCGCCTTTGCCGGGATCGCTCGAGGTCATGCCGCTTCCGCCCGATCCGGCGAGCGCGCAGGCGACCCTCGCCGCGATGGACGTAACGCTCGTCTTTACCGCGCATCCAACCGAAGTGCAGCGCCGCACCGTCATCGAGAAGCTCGAGTCGATCGCGCGGCTCTTAGGCACGCTCGACGATCACGTTAATACGCCGGCCGAAATCCGTACGCTCGAACGAGAGTTGCGCGCGAATGTGGCGCTGCTCTGGGAAGGCAACGAATTATATTTAACGCCACCGACGGTTGCCGACGAGATTCGCAATGCCCTCGCCTGGTTTCGGGAGACACTCGTGGAGCAGGCGGCGCTCATGTTCGAGCGACTCGAGGAACGTTTACGAGAGAAATACGGCGTGGCCGTTACCGTGCCGACGTTCCTCGGCTTCGCAAGCTGGATCGGCGGCGACCGGGATGGTAATCCCAACGTAACGCCCGCGACGACGCATCAGGCACTCGAACTCGGACGGCAATTCATTCTCGAGCGGTACATGCGCGAGGTCGAAGTCCTTCAGGTGCGGTTCTCGCAAGATGCGGTGCGTGGAGCCGTTGCGGCCGATATCGTCGCGTCGCTCGAGCGTGACGAATCGGAACTCGTGGACGTACGCACGGCGATGGGTCCGCGACAGACGGCCGAGCCGTACCGCCGCAAGCTCGCCTTCATGCATCGCCGCCTGCGACTCACTTTGCGTGACGAGGCGGGCGGATATGCGGATTCTACCGCGTTCGCTAGCGACCTCGCGATGATGTACCGCTCGATCGTCGCAGGCAGCGGGCGCGACGTCGCAGCACCGCTCGCACGACTGATTCGCAGCGTAGACATCTTCCGCTTTCACACCTACGAACTCGAGTGGCGGCAACACAAAAGACGGCTCGAAGCGACGACCGACGCAATTCTTGCGGTCGTGGCGCCCGGGCAAACCTATAGCGGCTTGGACGAAGCGGCGCGGCGCGCGTGGCTCGAGAACGAACTCGCGCAAGCCCGGCCGCTCTTTTCCGAACGCGTCGCGGTAGCGCAAAGCGACGACGTCATCGCATCGTTGCAGGCGGTGAGCGCCGCGCGGGCCCGCCACGGAGCGGCCGCCATCAGTACGTTGATCTTGGCGGGGACGGAGACGGCCTCGGACGTGCTGCACCTTCTTTTA
>CAXTIY010000200.1:0-6621 GCA_964244215.1 uncultured bacterium | reverse complement strand
GTTGACGTTCGGTTTCGAGCGCCCGCTCCAGCGGGGCGGATTCGGCGCGCTGCTCGGTCGACGCCCTAAGGTACCCGCCGCCACGTTCGGCCGGCCCGTGCCGATCGTCGCTCAAAACGTGATGCGCGTAGCGAGCCCGTTAGCCGACGAAGGTAAGCACGCGCTCGAGCGGATAGGCATCGGTAAATGACCGAAGTATTCTAGCCGTCGCACCCCACACGTGAAGCCCGTCGTAATCGAATAACCACGACTCGACGTCGTACCTTCGGCCGCCGTAGACGACGCTTTCGAAACCTTCGTAGAGCGCGCCCGGCGCGTAGAGCGCATGTAGCGGAACCTCGTGAACGCTCTGCGTTTCGTTCGCATCGGGTACGAACGTCGCCCGCGCATCGATGAGTCCGACGAAAGGCGCGATCACGACGGAGAGCGCGAGCGTGGTAACGTCCTCGAGACGGTCGATGATGCGCACGCAGGTTCGCGGCACGCCGAGTTCTTCTTCGAACTCGCGTAGCGCGGCGCTCCGCGCGTCGCCGTCGGTCGCATCGACGATGCCGCCCGGGAAAGCGATCTCGCCCGGATTGCGCCGCAAATGCGCCGCGCGACGGACGAATACGAGCGCGGGTACGTCGCGACGCACGATCGGAACGACGACAGCAGCCTCGAGCATCGTAACCTGTTTCTGGAGGGATGCGACGTGCCCCCACGTACGGATGGCGGGTGCTATGGCGCGGATTCGTCTTCGACGTCGTGGCGATCGCCCTCGCGCTCGCCGTGCACTTCGTGCAACCGTCGGCCGCCTGGATCGAAACCTATTATTCCAACGGTTTCTATCCCACGCTCGACCGCGCCGTTCGCGCCGTTACGGGTCCGCTACCGTTTTGCCTCGGCGACGTGCTCTTCGTCGTCGCCGTCCTATGGCTCGGGCGATACGTTGTCGTGAAGCTGCGGCGCGCGCGCGGCCGGCGCGCCCGTGCGTTGTTTCGTTTGGCGTTCCGGATCGCTGCGGTAACGTGCGTGTTATTCGTGTGGTTCGTCGTTTCGTGGGGTTACGGTTATTCGCGCATTCCGCTCTCGGACAAAATCGTGGTTCACGACGAGCGAACGAACGAAGACACGGTCTCTGCATTCGCCGATCGGGTGGTGGACGAACTCTCGCGCAACGCTGCGGCGGCGCACCGCGAACGGCTTGAAGGCATGGCGATCGGCCGGCGTTTGGAGCCGACCTTCGAGGCCGCGATTATGCGCCTCGGCGACCGGGCCACCTTCGCACCGCCGCACGTAAAGCCCACGCTGTTTCAACCGTTTATGGAACTCTCGGCAACCTCCGGCTTCACGGATCCTTGGACGCACGAGATCAACGTCGATGCGGGCGCCTTCGCATTCGAGCGGCCTGCCTACTACGCGCACGAATGGGCGCACCTCGCGGGCTTTACGGATGAAGCGGAAGCGAATTTCATCTCCGTGCTCGCCTGCACGAACTCCCGCGACCCGCTGCTCGTGTATGCCGGCTGGCTTTTGGTTTGGTTTAATCTGCCCTCGAACGTTCACATCACGCATCGCATCGATCGGCTCGCATATAACGATATCGCGGCTATCCGCGCGCGTTATGTGCGCCATGTGAATCGCGGCGTCGCGCACGTGCAGGAAGTCGCTTACGACAAATACCTCAAATCGAATCACGTCAAAGCCGGCTACGATAGCTACCGGCTTTTCATTCGGTGGATGACCGGGTCCGATTTCGATGCGGCGGGCTTGCCGCGCGTCCGTGGCAGCGCCGAATGAGACGTGTCCACACCGCTTCGCTCGGGTAAGGCCTTACGAGAAAGCGAGGACCATCGTGCAACATACACTCGAGATGCGCGCCTTCGGCAAAACGGATTTGCGGATCACCCCGGTCGGCTTCGGCGCTTGGGCCGTCGGCGGTGGCGATTGGAAATTCGGCTGGGGCGATCAAGACGACGGTGAGTCGATCGCCGCGATTCACCGGGCGCTCGAACTCGGAATCAACTGGATCGATACGGCCGCCGTGTACGGGTTCGGACATTCCGAAGAAGTCGTTGCGCGAGCGCTCGAGGGAATCGGCGAACGGCCATACGTCTTCACGAAGTGCGGATTGTTACCGTCCGGCGAAGCCGACGGCGGAACGCGCGAGGATATTTCGCGTGACTCGATCGTGAAAGAGTGCGAGGCGAGTCTGCGCCGTTTGCGTGTCGAAGCGATCGACCTCTACCAGATTCACTGGCCGACGGACGACATCGCCGACATCGACGAAGGCTGGGCTGCGATGGACCACCTCGTGCGCTCCGGCAAAGTTCGCCATATCGGCGTCTCTAATTTCGACGTCGAAGAATTACGACGCGCCGAACGCATCCGGCCGGTCGAGACGCTACAGCCGCCGTATTCGCTCGTGAAGCGCGACGTCGAAACCGAGATCTTGCCGTATTGCAAAGAGCACGATATCGGCGTGATCGTGTACGCGCCGATGCAATCGGGTTTGCTTACCGGAACGATGACCAAAAAACGCGCGGCGGCCCTACCTGCAAACGATTGGCGTTCGCGCAACGCAGAGTTTCAAGAGCCGAAGCTCGCGCGGAATTTGGCACTCGTCGAACGCTTACGCACGGTCGGCGCGCGCTACGGCCGGTCGCCGGGGGAAACGGCAATCGCGTGGACGTTGCACAATCCGGCCGTCACGGGCGCGATCGTCGGTAGCCGCTCGGCGTCGCAAATCGACGGCGTGATCGGTGCGGCATCGTTTCGCCTGACGGATGCAGAAGTCGCGGAAATCGAAGGTTAAGGAGTAGTGACGCCGATGAATGACTTGCAGAACCCGGACCAAACGCCGGATGACGACCCGGACAGCCAGCCGGCTACGGACGATCCGACGCTCACGGAATATGATAAAACCCTCGCGGATTCGTTCCCCTCAAGCGATCCGCCGGCTATGCCCTAATACGCTACTCTGATGCGCCGCCCAAGCTACCTCCGGGGGCCGTGCGCCGCGTTTTGCGGAAGTAAGCTGCCTACATGAGCGTCGCAGCAAAACCGGTCCGTCTCGATTTTGCGGACTACGTGCTCTACACCGAGACTCACCCGGACGGGGAGTTCGAGCTTCTCGATGGGTTGATATTTAAGTTTGCTCCGGAAGGGGACGCCCATCTTGCTACAAGGTCGGGCATTCACATGCTGTTGACGCAGTCGCTCGATCTAGCGCGCTACACGCCGTGGACGGAAGCTTCTTTTCCGGCGCCCGGCTACGCAGAAGGGCCGCGCCCGGATAATCTCGTTGCGCGAGGTCCTTGGATCGCCCACGGCATATTCGCAGATCGCCCGACTGCCGAAGATATCGCGCTCGTTATCGAAGTGTCATCGAGTTCACGCCCAAAGGATCGTAAAAAAGCGAAGCTTTACGCTCGGCTCGGGATTCCCGAATACTGGCTCGTCGATCTCATCGGCGGCGTCGTCGTGGTGCATGACGGTCCCGTCGTAGACGACGAGTTACATTCATATCGTTATGTTCGCGAATGTAATCGAGGCGATTCGATAGCGTCGACCGCGGTTGACGGACTTACGGTCGCCACGAATATGCTACTTCAGCGCGCGAAATGATCGGCGATTAGCGACCGTGAGATGCATCGCGGCCGAAGCGCTCAGATGATGTCGACCGGATTGCTTAGCGTCGCGTAGCAAGCGGCAGCGGGTCGCTTGCAGTGAACGTCCCGGACTCGCTACGGCGGTAGACGACCGTTGAGAATCCGTCCGCTTCCGTCCAATCGTGAACGGTAAAGCCGGGCAACTCGTGGCGAACGCCGAGGATGCGATGCTCGAAGAATTCCGGGACGATTTGCGGCGCGGTGCTCGGGGCGGTTGCGACGAGCGTCCCGTTTTTCCAAAGATAAGTTTTGACGCAATGAATGTGACCTGAGATCACGCGGCCGACTTGCGGCGAACGCGCGACGATGCGCCGCAGGCGTCGCGCGCCGCCGTAACCGAAAATATCGAAATAGTGGAGCCCCGTACGAAACGGCGGCTGATGTACGGCGAGCAGCGTCGGACGATCCCGGCCGTCCGCGAGCGTCGTCTCGAGCCAATCGAGCTGTTCGCGATCGATGTCCGAGCCGATCCACGGGCGCGCCGTGTTCGCATCGAGACCGATTAGTCGGACCCGGTAGTTGTCGACGATATAGCGAATGCGTTCGCCCTTCGCATCTCCGTATACCGCGTGCGCGAGGCCGGCGCGAAAAGCGCCGCGTTCGTCGTGATTGCCCGCGATCGCGAAGTACGGGGCGCGTAGCGCCTTCATGACGTGGGTGAAATGTGCGTATTCTTCCGCGCCGCCCGTGTTGACGAGATCGCCCGTTACGACCACGTACGCGGGCTCGGGCTCGAGCGCGTTGACGCAGGCAATCGCTTCTGCAAGATATGCCGCAGTATCGACGCCAAAATAGCGTTCGCCCGCGCGCACGATGTGCGCGTCCGTCAGCTGCACGACCCGCGTCATACTCATGGCCGCCGCTTAAAGCGACGCGACGAACTCTTCGATCAAGGCCGCGAGCCGAAGCGGCTGATCGACCGGAACGTGATGGCCGGATTCGGGCACGATTTCGAGCCGCGAGCCAGCGATCACGTCGGCAACTCGTTCGCGCGTGAAGTCGGGCGTCATCGGCCGGTCTTCGGCCGGGGCGACGACGAGCGTGGGGGTCGCGATCGTGCGCGCATCGTCTTCGAATGCGAGGCGCGTCCACGAGTCGAAGCTTTCGAGCGCGACGTGGGCCGAGACGGCGGCCGCGGCGGCGCGTAACGACGCCACGACCGCCCGCGGCGGCTCGCGAAAGGTCAGCATTCCAAGCCACGCGTTCGCCGCTTCCGCGTTACCCGCGGTCGCCCGGATCATCGCTTCGATCTTCGGCGGATAGAGGACGCCGCTCGCCGGCACGGGTGCGACGAGAACGAGCCCTTCGACGGCATCGGGCCGGTCGATCGCGAAGCGCTGCGCGACGGCGGCGCCCATCGAGTGACCGATGACGACGAGCGGATCGAGATCCAGGTAGGCGAGTACGTCGCTCAGATCGTTCGCGAAGGCGTCGACGCTATAGGGTCCGGGGGCCGCATTCGAGCCGCCGAATCCGCGCAAGTCGATCGCGATTGAGCGATGATGGGGTGCGAGTGCGTCGCGGACGAGATCCCAGCCGCTACTCGCGCCCTGCCAGCCGTGAACGAAGAGCAGGGGTAGCGAGCCGCGCGGGCCGCGATCGTCGTACGCGAGCACCGCCCCGTCGGAGGTCGTAAAGTCGAGCATAGGGTTATCGTGCCCGGAACGCCGCGATCGCGGCGAGAAACGCGTCGCCGTAGTCGGAAAGTTTCTTATCTCCGACGCCCGGAATGCGCCGCAGATCCGTGAGCGTCGCCGGCGCGTCGCGCGCCATCGCGCGCAGCGTCGCGTCGGGGAAGATCACGTAGGCCGGCACGTCGCGCTTGTCGGCGAGGCGTTTGCGTAACCCGCGCAATTCTTCGAAGAGCGTCTCGTCGTAGCCGAGATCCTCGGCCGCGGCGTCCGACGCGGCGACCGCCGCGGCCGGCGCCGCAGCTATCATGAGCACGGGCGTGCGCTCGAGCAGCGTGCGGCGTCCGGTATCCGTCAACTCGAGGACGCTGCGTAATCCGGGAGTCTGGCGTAGTAGACCTAAGCGTACGAGTTCGCGGCCGATCGCGAGCCACTGGGTGCGCGCCATATCGCGCCCGACGCCGAACGTCGTGAGCGCCTCGTGGTTCCAATCGCGCACTTTCTCGGTCACGCGGCCGACGAGAATGTCGGCGAGGTGATTGAGACCGACGCCGAAGCCGCCCGCTTGCCGCACGCGCACGACGTTGGAGAGAAACTTTTGCGCGGCGAGCGTGCCGTCGAAGCGCGCGCGCGGCTCGAGGCAATTATCGCAGCTCGCGCAATCGTCCGCCGTACGATGTTCGCCGAAATGGCCGAGCATGAGCTTGCGCCGGCAATCGGAGGTTTCCGCGTATTGCTGCATGAGGCGCAAGCCTTCGAGGGCGAGCGTGCGTTCGCGATCTTCCTTTTCGTCGATGAAGCCGAGTTGTTTGGCGACGTCGCCCGCACCGTAGAACAGTACGCATTCGGCCGCGAGCCCGTCACGCCCGGCGCGGCCGGTTTCCTGATAGTAGCTCTCCAGATTTTTCGGCAGATCGTAATGCACGACATAGCGCACGTTTGGTTTATCGATGCCCATGCCGAAGGCGATCGTCGCGCACATCACGCGCACGTCGTCACGTACGAACCGTTCTTGATTGTAGCTGCGTTCGCTCGGGTCGAGCCCCGCATGGTACGGGAGTGCCGCGACGCCCGCCGCGCGCAGTTTCTCCGCGAGCGTTTCGGCTTGCTTGCGGCTCGCAGCATAGACGATGCCGCTTTCTTTCGAGCGGCCACGCACGAAACCGGTCAACATCTTGAGCGCGTCGCTCTTGGGCACGACGCGGTACGAAAGATTCGGCCGATCGAAGCTCGCGACATAGCAACTCGGCTCGCGCAAGCCGAGCGACTCGACGATGTCGCGACGCACGCGGTCGGTCGCGGTCGCCGTCAGCGCGAGCACGGGGACGCTCGGAAAG
>CAXTIY010000199.1:0-6648 GCA_964244215.1 uncultured bacterium | reverse complement strand
GGAATTAATCCGTAACATCGCGGCCGTGCATAAGGGATTCTCGGTCTTCACGGGCGTCGGCGAACGCACGCGTGAAGGCAACGACCTTTGGCTCGAAATGAAAGAGTCGGGCGTGCTCGCGCAAACGGCGCTGGTGTTCGGACAGATGGACGAGCCGCCGGGCGTGCGCTTTCGCATCGCGCAAACGGGCGTGACGATGGCGGAATATTTTCGCGATGAGAAGGGCGCCGACGTGCTGCTCTTCATCGACAATATTTTCCGCTATATGCAAGCGGGCTCGGAAGTCTCGGCGCTGATGGGGCGTATGCCGTCGGCCGTCGGATATCAACCGACGCTGTTCACGGAAATGGGAGCGCTCGAAGAGCGCATCACCTCAACGCATAAGGGTTCGATTACGTCCGTGCAAGCGGTCTACGTGCCGGCCGACGATTACACGGACCCGGCCGTCGCGACGACCTTCGCGCATCTCGATGCGACCACGGCGCTCTCGCGGCAGATCTCGGAACTCGGAATTTATCCCGCGGTCGATCCGTTGCAGTCGTCGTCGCGCATTCTCGATCCGCAAATTATCGGCGACGAACACTATCGCGTCGCGCGCGGCGTGCAAGAAACGTTGCAGCGCTATAAAGACTTGCAGGACATCATCGCGATTCTCGGCGTCGAGGAACTCTCCGAGGACGATAAGGTCGTCGTCGGACGCGCGCGCCGGATGCAGCGTCTCTTCTCGCAGCCGTTCTTCGTCGCCGAACAGTTCACGGGGCGCTCGGGTAAGTACGTCAAGCTCGAAGATACGATCGCAGCCTTCTCCGAAGTGCTCGACGGCAAACTCGACGATTTACCGGAACAGGCTTTCTACATGGCGGGCGGCATCGACGAAGTGAAAGCCAACGCCGAGCAACTCGGCAAGACCGCCTAGTGGCAATCCCGTTTCGGCTCATAACGCCGATCGAAGTCGCCTTCGAAGGCGATGCGGATCTCGTTATCGCCGTCGGCACCGAGGGCGAGGAGGGTATCCTTCCCTCGCACGCTCCGTTTCTGACGGCGCTCCGACCGGGTGTCTTACGCGCCAACGTCAGCGGCGGCGAGCGGCTGGAATTCGCGACGAGCGAGGGCTTCTTACAAGCGTTGCCGGACCGGTTGACGGTACTCGTCGACGCGGCGATACTGCGAGATAAGGTCGACACGGCCGTCGCGCGCGCGGATCTGGAAGCGGCGACGGAGCGGCAAAAGCAAACGCAGCCGCAGACGGCCGAGTACGCGCGCGAACAAGCAGCGATCGATTTCGCCAATGCCCGAATAACGCTCGCGAGCTGATCTCGCACGGCGGCGGTTCGGCAGCGTCGCGCGTTTCCGTACTCGCGTTATTCTTCGTGAACGGCTTCGGCTTCGGCGCCTGGGTCGCGCATCTGCCGTTGTTCAAATCGCGCCTCGCGATTTCGGACGGGCAACTAGGACTCGCTCTCCTCGGGGCCGCGATCGCGTCGCTCCTCTGCATGCCGCTCGTCGGTTCGTGTATCGCTCGATTCGGTAGCCGGCACGTCTGCCGGATAACGGCGGTCGCCGCCTGCGCGGCGCTCGTCGCACCGTTTTATGCTCCGAGCTACGCCGCGTTTGCGGTAGCGGCGATCGTTATCGGCGCCGCGTATAGCGGCTTCGACGTCACCATCAACGCGCAAGCGGTCGCCGTCGAGGCTGCGGCCCGCAAACCGATCATGTCGTCGTTTCACGCGCTCTTCAGCTTCGGCGGGCTCGTCGGTTCTGGATTGTCGGCCGTGCTGATCGCGCGCCGCTTTCCCTTTGCCGCCGCCGGTACGTGCGTCGCGGTGATATGTTTCGTCGTCGTGCTCGCAGCTCTCCCAAAATTAACGTACGATCGACCCGCGGACGACTCCGCGTCGCGCGGCGCTCCGGCACCGAGCGGTCGTAAACGCGCCGTTGCGTTGCTCGGGGTGCTCGCGTTTCTCGGGCTCGTCGGGGAAGGCGCGATGTCGGACTGGACGGGGATCTACCTCCGTTCGTCGCTCGGCGTGGCGGCGGCGGGCAGCGCGGCCGGATTCGGCGCGTTTAGTATCGCGATGGCACTCGGGCGTGCCTCGGGCGACAGACTGGTCGCGCTGCTCGGCCCGCGGCGAACCGTTGCCGGCGGAGCGGCGCTCGCCGCCCTCGCACTCGGGGGCGCGCTCGCGCTTCATTCGGTGTGGTCGGCTTATTTCGGTTTCGCGTGCGTCGGTCTCGGACTCGCAAACGTCATCCCGGTGCTTTTCAGCGCTGCGGGCCGGGCGCCCGGTCTCGCGCCCGGTGTCGGGATCGCGCTCATCTCGACCATCGGTTACGGCGGCTTCGTCATCGGCCCGCCCGCGATCGGCTTCACCTCCGATGCCGTCGGCATACGCATCGCGCTTTCGCTCGTCGTAGCGGCGCTCGCCGCGATCGCGCTCTTAACGCGCGTCGCGTTACCGCGTGCGCCGGCCCCGTCGAGCCCTTAGGTCTGCCCACGAGCGAGCGGGATTTTCAGCGCCTGCCAACAACCGCCCGGTATGCGCAGGCCGCTTCCTCTCGCGCTCGTTCTCGCGCCCGTTCTGGGCCTGTCGTTCGTAAGCTCGAGCCATGCCGCTCGCGCCGATGAAGGCATGTGGACTTTCGATGCGGTTCCGACGGCGGCGATCGGGCAAGCCTACGGCTTCACGCCGACACCGGCCTTTCTCGATACGTTGCGGCTCTCGGCGCTCCGCCTCGGCGATGGCTGCACCGCTTCGTTCGTGTCGCCGCACGGGCTCATCATGACGAGCCACCACTGCGTCGCGGATTGCGCCGCGCTCGCTTCGACGGCGCAAATTAATTACGTCCAACTCGGTTTTACCGCGCAGCGTGCGACCGACGAACGAACCTGCGCTAATTCAGAAGTCGATCAACTCGTACGCATCGAGGACATAACCAAGTCGCTTACCACGGGCTTGCCGCTCGTGAACGGGCAGCCCGAGCCGACGGCACTCGAAGCCGCGCGGGCGCTCGCGGTCCGCAACTGCGGCCGGGATGCCGCCGTAAAGTGCGAGGTCGTTTCGCTCTACGGCGGCGCCGTTTACGATCTCTATCATTACCATCGCTATACCGACGTGCGGCTCGTTTTCGCGCCCGAATTCGCGATCGCGCAGTTCGGTGGTGATGCGGCGATCTTCGATTTTCCACGTTACGATTTCGATATCGGTCTCTTGCGTGCGTACGATACTCACGGGCGTCCGGTCTCGTCCTCCGACTACTTGCATTGGAGCAGTCAGGGTTCTACGGCGGGCGAAGTCGTTTTCACGGCCGCCAATCCCGGTCCGACGCGCCGCCGTTTGACGACCGCCGAGCTTGGCTTCGAACGCCGTTACCGCTATCCCGCGGAGATACCGCAGCTTGCCGAGTATCGCGGCATCCTCGAACAGTTCGGCGCACGCAGCGCCGACAGCGGACGCGAATCGACGGGTGCGCTCTACGCCGTGCAAAACGCGTTGCGCCAAGAAGCGGGCGAACAACGGACGCTTGAGGATCCGCAATTCATGGCGAAGCGCACCGATGATGAAACGCGTTTGCGTGCGTCGGTCGCGGCGAATCCGGTATTACAAGGAAGCGACGGTTCCGCTTGGGACGACCTTACGGCGTTGCAGGCTCTGCGCGCGCATCTCTATCCGAGTTACGCGGCGGTGCGAGGTGAGACGTTCGATAGCGGACTGCTCGGCGTCGCGCGACTGCTCGTGCGAGCGGCCGCCGAGCGCCCGAAGCCCGATGCGCACCGGTCCCCCGAATTCAGCGACGCGTCGATCATCGGGCTTCGCGCGCGGCTCGCCGAGCCGACTGCGGGCGACGCCGATCTCGAAGAAGTAACGCTCGCCTTCGGCCTTACGAAGATGCGCGATACGCTCGGAGCGGGCGATCCGCTCGTGCAAAAGTTTCTCGATAAGGATACACCGATCGGGCTCGCGCACCGCTTGGTCAGTGGAACGAAACTTGGAGATCCGGCCGTTCGGCTCGCGCTCTTCGACGGCGGTCAAGCCGCGATCGACGCGTCGACGGATCCGATGATCGCGTACGCGAAGTACGTCGATGAAGATATTCGAACGGTCGGGAAAGATTACCAGACGCGCATCGTGCTTCCGACGCTCGCCGCGACCCAGCGGATCGCGAACGCCCGCTACGCCGTTTACGGCTCGAGCGTCGATCCCGACGGCACCTACACGCTGCGCTTCAACTATGGAACGATCGCCGGTTTCGATTCGAACGGCACGCCGGTTAAGCCGTACACGACCTTCGGCGGCCTCTTCGATGGAGCGACCGCTTCACCGCCGTACGCTCTCCCGCCGAGTTGGGTCGCGGCGAAGCCGTCGCTCGATCTCGACACGCCGATGAACGTTTCGACCACGATCGACGGCGTCGGCGGAGATTCCGGGCGACCGCTCGTCGATCGCGATGGCCACATCGTCGGGCTGATCTCCGGCGGCAACGCGAATTCGCTCGGCGCCGTGTTCGGCTTCAATCCCGATCTCGACCGCGCGGTCGCGCTCGATAGCCGTGGCATCATCGCGGGACTCGACAAGGTCTATCACGCCGATCGTATCGTCCAAGAGATCGAGCGAACGGCTCCGTAAGTAGAAAAGACGCCGCGCCTAGAGTACGAACAAGCCACGAATGATTCGCGTTATCACCCGCTGCGCTCTCGCGCTCGTCCTCTCTTGCTGTGCGCTTCCCGCCGTTGCAGCCGAGCCCAATGCCGATGCCACGTCGACCGCGACGCAGGCAAATCCCATGACGCTGGTCCTAGACGCGCGTCCCGTCGCGCGCGGACTCATGTACGCGCACCTCACGATTCCGGCGCAGCCCGGGCCTTTCACGCTCGTGTATCCGAAATGGATTCCGGGGGAACATGGGCCGACGGGTCCGCTGCCCGACCTCGCGTATCTCAAGGTAACGGCCGCCGGAAAAACGCTCGCGTGGCGGCGCGACACGCTCGATCCCTATGCGTTGCATATCGACGTTCCGGCCGGCGCCCGTGCGGTCGAAGCCGATTTCGACGTGCTCTTGAACGGTCCCGACGAAACGATGGCGACGCAAAACCTCGCCATCGTGAATTGGAATCGCGTGCTGCTCTATCAAAACGATACGAACTCGCGCCAAGTGTTCGTGAAGCCGAGCATCATTCTGCCGAGCGGCTGGGACTACGGCACGGGCATGCCGGGGGCGCGCCGTAGCGGTGACCGCGTCGATTTCGATGAGGCGACGCTCGAGGTGGTCATCGATTCACCGCTCGATCTCGGGCGCTATTCGAAACACGTTCGCTTATGGAGCGAAGGCGATGCGACGGTCGATTACGACATCTTCGCGGATAAGCCGCAAGATTTAGACGTACCGGACAAGATTCTCGACGGTTACAAGCGCATGGCCCCGGAGGCTCTCGCCGCATATGGTGCGCGTCACTGGCAGCACTATCACGCACTGTTGACGCTGAGCGACGCGATCGGCTTCGAAGGCATCGAGCATCATCAGTCCAGCGACAACCGCGCGCCGGACGATTTTTTAACCAACGAAGAGCAGCAACTCTCTTCGGGCGCTCTCGTAACGCACGAGTTCTCGCATTCTTGGAACGGCAAGTACCGGCGCCCGGAAGATCTGGCGACGGCAAATTTTCAAATACCGATGCAGACCGATCTGCTTTGGGTGTACGAAGGCATGAACGAATATCTCGGCGATCTCTTCGCCTTTCGCACGGGCATTCGCGACGCGAGCAAATTCCCGGACTACTTCGCGACCGTATATGCCGATATGGATAACGAGGCGGGCCGCCTGCGCGATCCGCTTATCGACACGGCTTCCGCCGCGACCTATCTCTATCAGGCACGCGGCTACTATCCGTCACTGCGCCGGACGGCGGGCGACTTCTACGCCGAAGGCGAGCTGATCTGGGTCGACGTCGATACGATCATTCGCGAGCAGACGCACGGTAAGAAATCTTTCGACGATTTCTTAAAAGCATATGCGGGACCACCGAATAGCGGACCGATGGTGGTGACGTACACGCGCGCGCAAATCGAGCAACTGCTGGCGGGCGTCGCGCCGTACGACTGGCACGGCTTCTTCGAGAAGTACGTGTACGAAATCGCCGTCCACCCGCCGACCGACGAGATCGCACGCGCCGGCTGGAAGCTCGTCTACACCGCCCAACCCAACGAATTTATTTCCGCGGGCGACACGTTACGCAAATCGATCGATGCATGGTATTCGATCGGCGTGCGGCTTAGCGACAAAGGCAAAGTCGAGGACGTGCGCCCCGAATCCGCGGCCTGGAAAGCGGGTTTGGCGCCGGGCATGATGGTGACCGCGATCGACGGCCAAGCCTTCGAAAAAGACGTCGTGACGTACGCGATCGAAGTCGCGCAGCGTACGAATGCGCCGATCGTGTTTCTCGCCGAGAATAACGGCTGGTTTGCGAATTACGAGATGGCTTATCACGACGGTCCCAAGTATCCACATCTCGTCCGCGTCCAGGGAACCGCGAATTTATTCGGCGATATCATGGCGGCGCACGGGAAGTGAGTGCGAACTCAAGCGGAGCGGCGGCCGAATACGACGCGCGTTCGCGAAGGACTGCCGCATCCGCGCGGCGCTACTTGGGAT
>CAXTIY010000198.1:0-6651 GCA_964244215.1 uncultured bacterium | reverse complement strand
ATTCGGAAGAGATACTACGGGAGATCGGTTACACGGGAAGCACGCTTGCGGAATTACAGACGGCCGGCGTTCTTTAACGTCCCTTAGTCGATTCGATTCTATCGCTCGGTAAAGCGTGAGTAGCGTTGGCCAGGGCGAAGTCCTCTCTTAAGGACGCTGTAAAGAACAATTTAATTTCGTCCGCTGTGCCTGGAGAACGGTGCCTCGCCGGCACCGCGAATCAACGAGACGCTGCTTCGTAGAATTGTTTCGACGCAAGCAGCTCTCAAGAACTCAAGTCAGCCGATGTTTTATAGGAGTCACGATCATGTTATTGGAGCGAACCCCTCACGACCAGGCTACCGTGCAAGATATATTGGCGCGCGTTAAGAGCGAGCGGCGGCTGGCGCTTTCAGCACCCGAGGCAAAACAGGTGGCCGATGCGTACGGTATCCCCGTTCCGCAAGAGGGCCTCGGCGAATCGGCGGAAGCAGCGGTCGCGCTTGCGGACAAGATGGGTTACCCGGTCGTTCTCAAAATCGTGTCGCCAGATATTCTGCACAAAACGGAAGCTGGCGGCGTTATCGTCGGCGTCGCGGATGCGGCCGGGGTGCGTTCCGGCTTTGACCAGATCGTTAAGAACGCAAGCGAATACAAACGCGACGCAGTGATTAGCGGCGTGCAGGTGCAGCAAATGCTGCCCAGCGGCGCGCAGGAAGTCATTATCGGCGCCGTCACCGACCCGAGCTTCGGAAAGCTCGTCGCGTTCGGACTCGGCGGCGTGTTGGTCGAAGTGCTCAAGGACGTGACGTTCCGCCTCGCGCCGGCGAGACGTGAGGATGCGCTTTCGATGTTGGACGGCATCGCCGCTGCGGAGATGCTCAAGGGCGTGCGAGGCTCCGAGCCCGTCGACCGCGATGCGCTAGCCGCTATCATTGAAAACGTCTCAGCGTTGGTCGCAGACTTTCCGGAAATCAGTGAAGTCGACCTTAATCCCGTTTTTGCAACGGCCGCCGGCGCAACCGCCGTCGACGTGCGCATTCTCGTGGACTTCGCTCCGCCCGCCGCGCACCAGAAGCGGACCGACGAAGAGATTCTCTTAAAAATGAATCGCATGATGCGGCCGAATTCCGTCGCGGTCATCGGAGCCTCGGCGGAGGACGGCAAGATCGGTAATTCGGTCATGAAAAATCTGGTTAACGGCGGCTACAAGGGCGACATCTATCCGATCAACCCAAAGGCGAGCGAGATTCTCGGTTACAAGGCGTATCCGAGCGTCAAAGACGTTCCGGGAGAGATCGATGTTGCGGTATTCGCCATTCCGGCGAAGTTCGTTGCTGCGGCGCTTACCGAGGTGGGCGAGAAGAAAATCCCTGGCGCGGTGCTTATCCCATCCGGTTTTGCAGAAACCGGCAATGTCGAGGGACAAGACGAGATCGTTGCGATCGGCTTGAAATATGGCGTACGTCTGCTCGGTCCGAATATCTACGGATTCTACTATACGCCGAAGGACCTGTGTGCGACGTTTTGCACCGCCTACGACGTCAAGGGAAGTGTTGCGCTGTCTTCTCAAAGCGGCGGCGTCGGAATGGCGATCATCGGGTTCAGCCGCTCCGCCAAAATGGGCGTCTCGGCGATTGTCGGGCTCGGCAATAAGTCGGATATCGCGGAGCACGATCTGCTGACTTTTTTTGAACAAGACGAGCCGACTAAAGCGATCGCGATGCACATGGAGGATCTTAAGGACGGACGCGCTTTTTCGGAAGCGGCGACGCGCGTATCGAAAAAGAAGCCGATCATCGTCCTGAAGGCCGGGCGAACTGATCTCGGGGCTCGTGCGGCAAGTTCGCATACCGGCGCCTTAGCCGGCAACGACGCCGTGTACGACAACGTGTTGCGCCAAAGCGGTGTGATTCGCGCGCGAGGCCTTAATGAGATGCTCGAGTTCGCGCGCGCCGTACCGATTCTGCCGACACCGAAGGGCGAGAACGTCGTTATTATCACGGGCGCCGGCGGTTCGGGCGTGTTACTTTCGGACTCGTGCGTTGACGCGGGCCTTTCGTTGATGAAGTTTCCGCCCGATCTCGATGAAGCATTCAAGAAGTTTATACCGCCTTTCGGCGCATCCGGGAATCCGGTAGACATTACGGGCGGCGAGCCCCCGCTGACGTATCAGAACACGATACGCCTGGGACTTGAAGACGATCGAATTCATGCCTTGGTTCTCGGTTATTGGCATACGATCGTTACGCCGCCGATGGTTTTCGCGAAGCTCGTGTCGGAAGTGGTCGAGGAGTTTCGCGCCAGGGGCATCGTTAAGCCGGTCGTCGCATCGCTGGCGGGCGACGTGGCCGTCGAAGAGGCGAGCGAATATCTCTTCGACCACGGCATTCCCGCTTATCCTTACAACACGGAATCGCCCGTCGCCGTGTTGGGAGCAAAATACCGGTGGGCTCGGGGAGCGGGTCTCTTATGAGGGCCGCTCTCTCAGGAAGAAATATCTCTCGCATCATGGGCGCGTTTCTGCACCTTTTTAAGGAATTGTGAAGATGACAACTTCAGCTTATAAGGCGGGGGAGGCGACGCCGTCCAAACCCGGCTTAGCTAATCCCTGGTTTCAGCTCATCTGCGGCGTCATCTGCATGGCGATGATCGCCAATTTGCAGTACGGGTGGACCGTCTTCGTCGATCCGATCGGGGCCGCTCACGGCTGGGGCCGTGCGGCGATTCAAGTCTCATTCACGATCTTCGTGATTGTGGAAACGTGGCTCGTGCCGTTCGAAGCGGCGCTCGTCGATCGATACGGACCGCGTATCATGGTTGCCGTGGGCGGAGTTCTGGCAGGCTTGGCGTGGATTATCGACGCTCACGCCGATTCTCTCGCGGTGCTCTACGCCGGTGGCGCGCTCGCCGGCGTCGGCGCCGGAATCGTATATGGCACATGCATCGGAAACGCGCTCAAGTGGTTCTCCGGTCGTCGCGGATTAGCAGCGGGTTTGACCTCCGCCGGTTTCGGAGCGGGCGCTGCGGCGACGGTAATTCCCTTGACGATGATGATCAAGTCGTCGGGCTACCAAGCGACGTTCCAGACGTTCGGGCTCGTGCAAGGTCTGGTCATTCTTGTCGCGGCCATGTTCTTAGTTACACCGCCGAAAGCGCTTCCCGCACAAGCCGCGGCTGTGAATCCGAACATCATGCTCGGCAATCGCGACTATGCACCGGCGCAGACGCTGAAGTCACCGGTCTTCTGGACGATGTACATCATGTTCGTGATGGTGGCATCCGGCGGCCTGACTGCTGTCGCGCAATTGGGCTCGATCGCTAAGGATTATTACATCGATAATATTCCCGTCACGATTTTCGGGATCACTGCCGTCGCGCTGACGTATGCGCTTTCGCTCAATAACATCATGAACGGCATAACTCGACCGCTGCTGGGATTCATATCCGATCGCATCGGCCGAGAAACGACGATGTGCGGCGCATTCTTACTAGAAGGGATCGGCATCTTCGCCCTGATGAAGTTCGGTACGACGCCCACGTCGTTCGTGCTTCTCTCAGGAATCGTCTTCTTCGCATGGGGCGAGATTTATAGCATCTTTCCCGCTACGACGCGCGACCACTTCGGTCAAAAATATGCGACGACGAATTACGGCATGCTCTACACCGCCAAGGGCACGGCCGCGTTGCTCGTGCCGCTCGCAAGCGTCGTCACCGCCGCAACGGGCAGCTGGAGCGCGACGCTGATGATCGCCGCTACGTTTAATATTATAGCAGCTATCATGGCGGTCGCCGTCTTGCGGCCGCTTCGGCGCCGGGAGATCGGTCGCCAGGTCGCCGTTTCCGCACCGATTGCGTCGTCAATGACTGCCGCTACGTAATTGCCCGTACATCCGCTAATTAAAGAAAGAGCTTGCATGAGCACTCATTCCCTCAAGGTCGCCGGCGTCGGCGCATTTATACTCGTGGCCGCGGCGCTTCCGAAGCCTGGTGTTGCGGCTTCGAATCAAGTTGTCGCGCTCGTCGCCTCCAATGCAAAAGGCGCTTTTACCGAGATCATCAAGGAGTTCCAAAGCAAACATCAGGGTGTGACCGTCAAAGCCGACTATCTGGGTGGCACGGACATCGGCAATAAGGTCGACGCTCAGGACGTCGTCGATGTGATTCTGGTCGGCAGTGGAACGACCGACAAGGAAGCGAATCTGCTCGGCGCTCCCACTCCCGTTCTTCGCAATCGCGAGATCATTCTGGTGCCAAAGGGGAACCCGGCGAATATTAAAACGCTTAAGGATCTTGCGAATCCCGGCGTGAAGCTGGCAATCGGAACGCCCGCTTCAGCCGTCGGTAAACTCGCGAGTCAGGTTATCCAGAACGGCGCTGCCGTTTATGGATTCGACTTCGTCAAAGGTGTTCGAGACAACATCAAGGTCCAGGCGGACAAAGGCAGCGACATCGTTGCGGCTATCGGTGGAGCGGCGAACGCCGCAGTCGCCTTCGAGTCCGACCGGGATGACGCGAAGTTCACGACGATCCCGATCGACGATAAGTTCAACGTCATCTCCACGTACAACATGGCGGTGCCGAAGAACGCTAAGAATCCGGCTCTCGCCAAAGATCTCGTCGACATGGTCGCAGGACCCGCGGGCCAAGCGGTGTTGCACAAGTTCAATTACATGGCGCCGAAATAACGAAGGTCGCTGTCTAGAGCCGGACCGCTTTCCCTTAAGGAAGCAGTACGGCGCTTGTCCCCCCGGGCGATGTCCGGAACAGTCACTCTACTCCCTAAGCAACTCGAGAAGCGGTTGCGATCAGGAACGGACGGCTCATTATGAAGAAGCTGATAGCGTCTGCATTTGCCGCGGTCTTATTGACATCGAGCATGGCGCAGGCAGCCACCCCACCACCTTCGGAAAAAGCGCGCATCGATGCGCTGCAGAAACAAATCGAGCAGCTGAAGGCTGAGCTCGATCAGATGAAGACGCAGGCGCCGGCCCCGGTGGCAGGATCACCCGCGCCCTCGGTGACGGCGGCTCCGGGCCAAGGCCAGCCGGCGGCGGGAGAATCGCAGCAAGGGCCCGGACAAGGGAACGTCCCGGGGGCAGCGCTTGGAACGCCGCCGCAAACCGACATCTTCGGGCGGCCCGTCGACGCACAAGGGCGGACGGTCGACTTCCAGCCCAAGACAGCACCGGCGCCGGTGTTCCTTCAATTCGATCCAAAGGGTCCAGGAATCACGTTTTTAACGCCGGGCGGTAAGGTCGCGCTGTACGGGAATATCGATCTGTCGCTCGATTTCACGACGAAGGGTTTGCAAGGCTTTTATCCGGCAACGGGCGTCGCGCCCGAGGGAAACAACGGTTGGCAACCTGCGATCTCGTCCAACCTCTCCTATTTCGGTATTCGCGGCCAGCAAAGCTTCGATAAAAAATACGGGCTCGTTTATCAGCTGGAGACGCAGCTGGACGTCTCTTCATCGTCCGGCGTCATCGGCAGCACATCGAACCAAACAAACGTCGTCAAGGGCGCATTAACTTCGCGCAACAGCTTCATCGGCGTCTCCTCACCGAAACTCGGGGCGATCAAGATCGGCAAGACCGACGCCCCGTACAAAACGTCGACGGCCCGCATGAATCCGTTCAACGCAGAGCTCGGCGATTACGCCGTCATCATGGGCAACAGCGGCGGCGATAATCGAGTCGAATTCGGCACCCGCTTAGATCACTCTCTCTGGTATGAATCGCCGGTCTTTAACGGCTTTAGCGCGAGTGCGCTGTTATCACCGGGCATGAATCGCGGTGAATACAACCAGCTCGTCGCACAGGGAGAAGCAGATTGCACGGGCGGCAACATTGAGGGAAGCGGAGCGACGCCTCCCTTCTGCAACGACGGCTCGTTCGGGAGTGCCTATAGCTACAGTGTAGGATATCAAACAGGCAAGCTATACTTGACGTCGGCGTACGAGCTGCACAAGGGCGTCAATCGCACGAGCGATATCGGAAATCTCGATCCGCGTCTCGTCGACGATGAGAGCGCTGTCAAGGGCGGCTTCCAGTATGAGTTTACGAAAGGAACGTCGATCAGCGGTATTTACGAAGTTTTGATGCGCGACATTCCCGCCGACCTGCAATATCAAAATGAACGGGCTCGCAACGGGTTTTGGCTCGCGCTGACACAAGTCGTGCGAAAAACGGACAGCGTCAACTTCGGCTGGGCGCGCGCGAACCCGTCGCCGGGTGACCCGGGACAGCACAACACGATCGGCGGGGCTCATCCCGACAACATGGCGAACTTGTACACGTTCGCATATAAGCACCCGGTCAACAAATTTGTCTCGCTCTATGCCGATTACGCGTTGACGGAGAATCATCCGCAAGCGCACTACGATCTCGGTGCGGGCGGACGGTCGATGACCACCGATTGCCACGACGGTACGCCGCCGGCGAACATCGATCTTACGACAACTTCGCCGACGATTACGGGCACTGGTCCGCATTGCTATGCTGGCGGCCACATCCAGGGCTTTTCTGGCGGCATAGACTTCAGGTTCTAGGTTCCCATATCGGCATCACAGCAGCGGATTGGACTCGACGACGTACCGCTGCATCTAAGGAGACACGGTTGAAATTCGCGGTGGTAGGAGCGGGCGCAATCGGCGCATATGTCGGCGCGGCG
>CAXTIY010000197.1:0-6675 GCA_964244215.1 uncultured bacterium | reverse complement strand
GTGGAGGCAAGGAGACTCGAACTCCTGACCCCTTGCATGCCATGCAAGTGCTCTACCAACTGAGCTATGCCCCCGACCCGTCGCGATGGCCGGACCTACGATTCGTAGCCATGCCGTCGTCACCTCTGTTGTTGCAACCGCTAGGAAACCGTCATGCAGGCCCATACTGATTCAGGCTCCGCCTCGTTGCTGCAAGATCGCGAGGCGGGCTCGAGCGTCGCCATCGTCGGCGGCGGCATGCTCGGCCTCACGCTCGCACTGCGGCTCGCCGAACGCGGCGCTCGCGTAACGGTCTACGAACGCGCGGCGACCTTCGGCGGGCTCGCGGACGTTTGGCAAATCGGCGACGTGACGTGGGACCGCCATTACCACGTGACGCTGTATTCCGACACCGTCCTGCGCGCGTTGCTCGCCGATCTCGGGCTCGAGGATGAGATCCGGTGGACGACGGTCGGAACCGGCTTTTATACCGGCGGTAAGTTTTCGCCGATGAACAACGCGCTCGACTTTCTGCGCTTCCCGCCGCTCGGACTCATCGACAAATTGCGGCTCGGTTTAACGATTCTGGGCGGCTCGCGCATCAAGGACCCAGCACCGCTCGAAGACGTCTCCGTCGAGCGCTGGCTCACCCGGCGTTCCGGCCGCAAGACCTTCGAGAAGATCTGGCGTCCGCTCTTGCTCGCCAAACTCGGCGATCGCTATCGTGAAACCTCCGCCGCGTTCATCTGGGCGATCATCGTACGGCTCTACGCGGCGCGCCGCGCGGGCCTCGGCGCAGAACGCTTCGGTTACGTGACGGGCGGTTACGCACGCGTGCTCGCCGCGCTCGAGGCGCGTTTGCGTTCGCTCGGCGTTCGGCTCGAAGCAGATGCCAACGTAACGCGCGTAACCTCGGGCGGCAGCGACACGACGGTCGAACTTGCCTCGGATCGGGAAGAGCACTTCGATCGCGTTATTTTGACCGTCGCCGCACCGCTCGCGGCGGCCGTCGTCCCCGCGCTCAGCGACGACGAACGGGACCGGCTTACCTCCAAAGTATACGGCGGCATCGTGTGCGCCTCGCTCCTGCTCGACGAGCCGCTCGGCCCGTATTACGTCACCAATCTCACCGACGAGTGGGTGCCGTTCTCCGCGGTAATCGACATGGGCAACGTCGTGGACCGTAGCGCCTGGAGCGGCGGTTCGCTCGTCTATCTGCCGAAGTATTGCCGGCCCGACGACGCGCTCTTCGAAGCGAGCGACGCCGAGATCGAAGCGACGTTCCTCGCCGCGCTCGACCGCATGTATCCGAACTTTACGCGCTCGCGCGTCCGGGCGTTTCGTATCTCGCGCGTACGGCACGTCTTCCCGATCGCGACGCTCGGCTATTCGAAACGGCTGCCCGCGATCGCGACCTCGGTGCCGGGTGTCTTCATTTTAAATTCGACGCATATCGTCAACGGTACGCTCAACGTGAACGAGACGCTCGGTCTCGTGGAGCGAGGCCTCGTCGCAATCGAAGCGGCTGCGAGCGCCCGGTGAAGCCGCTCGCGAGTCTCTCGCTCGATCTCGACAACGAGTGGGCGTATATGAAAACGCACGGCGACCATAATTGGGCGACGTTTCCGACGTATCTCGAAACGGTCGTGCCGCGCTTCCTGCGGATCCTCGACGAGCTCGAGCAGCGCATCACCGTCTTCATCGTCGGCCAAGACGCGGCGCTGGAAAAGAATTGGTCTGCGCTGCGTTCGATCTCGGCGGCCGGACACGAAATCGGCAACCATTCGTTCCATCACGAGCCGTGGTTGCAAAATTACACGACCGAAGAAATCGAAGCGGAGATCGGGTCGGCGACCGATGCGATCACATCGGTAACGGGCGTTCGTCCCGTCGGATTTCGCGGACCCGGTTTCTCCTTATCGCGGCCGACGCTCGAGGCGCTTTCACGTCGCGATTATCAGTACGATTGCACGACGTTCCCGACATATATCGGCCCGCTCGCGCGCTGGTACTATTTTATGACCGCGAAGCTCACGCCCGAAGAACGCGAGCAGCGCAAAGCGCTCTTCGGAAGCATGACCGAAGGCCGCCGTTCTTTACGGCAGTACCGTTGGGACCTCGGGGCGGAACGCTCGCTCTTGGAAATCCCGGTTACGACGTATCCCGTACTCAAGATTCCGATTCATTTCAGTTACGTGCTTTATCTCGCGATGAAAGCACCGTGGCTCGCGATTCCGTATTTCCGTAGCGCGTTGCTCGCGGCGCGCACGCTCGGCATCTCGCCGTCCCTGCTCCTGCATCCGCTGGATTTTCTCGACGGCACCGACGTCGCGACGCTCGCGTTTTTCCCGGCGATGCAAATGCCCAAAGCGCAAAAGCTCGACGTGCTCGTGCGCGCGTTACGCGTATATCGCGACGTGTTCGACGTCGTGCCGGTCGGCGTGCATGCGACCGCGCTCGAGCGTGGCGGCATGCTCCAGCGCGTCGTTCCGCAGTTCGGTTAGGCCGCGCGATGTTGCGAAAGCGGTTACTGCAAGGGGCGCTCGCCTCGGGGGGCATCCTCGCGCTGGGAGACAGACTCGCGGCTCTTCCGAGCGCGGCCGCGGCTCTCGAAGGCCGTTCGCGCGTGCGTCTCGGGTACGTCGGGAATCCGTGCGAAGCGATTACCTTCGGCGCTCCGGAGAGTGCGATCTTTAAGAAGCACCGTCTCGCGGCGCAACTCGTTCCCTTTGCGAGCGAAGACGCGCTCATCGCGGCGGTCGGTGCCGGCGGGGTCGATGCGGCTTCGATGAATTTGCCGGCGCTGCTCGCGCCGCTCGAGCATGGGAGCGACGTGCGCGTCGTGGCCGGGCTTCACGCGGGCTGTTTGCGAGTCGTCGCTCCGGACGATGTGATCGTGCGAACCTTCGGCAATCTCAAAGGCGCCACGATCGCGACGGATCGCATGCACGGGCCCTCGATGAATCTACTCTCGGCGCTACTGCGTCGCCAAGGCATCGATCCACGGCACGACGTGACGTGGCACGTGTACGCTATTCCGGATCTCGAAGCGGCACTCGATTCCAAAGCCGTCGACTGCGTCGCGGCCTCCGATCCGCTCGGTTATCTCTTGCTCGTCGATAAAAAGGCCGAGCCGTATCTCAATACGGCCGACGGCGGATTCTCATGCGGCGCGGGCATCGGTGGCGGCCACCACTGTTTTCTGACGCTGCATGGCGGGATCGTCGCCACGCGCCCGGCGCTTGCCGAATCGATCACGCGGGCGTTCCTGGAATCGTCGAAAACACTCGTGCACGGCGTCGGGCCGGCCGCTCTCGCGGAAGTGCGCGGTCGTTATACGTTCGCGGATCTGCGAACGTCGATCGGGATTCTCTCGACGTACGATTGGAGCGCATCGACGGATTTCGTGCTGCAAGAAGTCGAACTCACCGCGCGCGATTTTCGCCGGGCGGGCTTGCTCAAAGCGAGTACCGATCCCGAGCGATTAGCGAATCGCGCATACGCGGACGTTCTGCGTGGTTAAGTTTTCGATGGGCGCGAGAGGCTTACTCGCGCGGGTCGTCGTTTGCGCTTCGCTATCGGCAATCTGCCTCGCTCCGCATGCGGCTTACGCAGCCGAGCGCGCAGCTAAGCCCGCGCCGGATTTCACGCTCTCCGATCAACGCGGACATCCGTTCACGCTCTCGCATCAGCACGGCCATCCGGTCGTTCTCTTCTTCGGATACACGCACTGTCCCGACGTGTGCCCGACGATTCTCGCGAATCTCAAGAGCGCTCGTACGGCGCTCGGTCCCAAAGCCGCGGACGTCGTGGTAGCGCTCGTCACGGTCGACGCCACGCGCGATACGAAGTCCGAGCTCGGGCGATTCGTCGCCACGTTCGACCCGTCGTTTCTCGGGCTGACCGGTGGCACCGCCGCGCTAAAAGCGGTCTATCGCGATTACCACGTGCGGTACGCTAAACAAGAAGAGGGTCCGGGGGGCTATCTCGTTTCGCATACCGCGTTCGTCTATTACATCGGACGGGACGGGCGCGTGCACGGTTTCGGCACCTGGAACGACCCGCAAGACATCTTGCGCGAAGACCTAAAGGGCATCGCCTCGCGCTGAGCCGATGCCTTGCGATGATGAAATCGTCCTCCGTCACGACGAATCGCGCGTTCCGAAGTCCGCGACCTTTCCTCACATGCGAAGGCCGCTGCACGTAGCCCATGCTTTCGTAGCTCGGCTGCCGGGCGCTCATTCACCGAAGATCGTCGAGCGGGCAATTCGATCGAAACCGGCATGACCGATAGTCCGATGCGGTCTCTGCGCGAGACGGGCGGCACGCGCGCAGGTCGTGCTCGCGCACTGCGGTGAATGGCGGTGATATCGCAACGGCCGTTGCACGTGCGAGCGCTGGAGAGGCTCATGGTCGAACACGTCATGCGTCGCGTGGTACGAGCGGTGGCGCTCGCGGTCGCCTTCCCGTGCGCCGCCGCCGCAGATCCGCCGGCGCAAACGACACCCGTCGCTCCGGTAGCGCCCGCACCATCGCCGGCCGCGACGGATTCGGGACCGGCGGCCTCGCCGCGTCCGCTCGGACTCCATCTCGCCGCTTCCGCCGCCGCGACGCTCATCGATCAGAACACCTCGGGTCCGGGCCAAATTGCGCCTGAGGCAGCCGGCTTCGCCGCGGGCTCGGCGCTCGCACCCAATACCCCGTACGACCTCTTTTCGAGCGCCCCGCAGGTGCCGGGTATCGCGGGCCTCGGCCAACTCGTCTCGACGGCGACGTACGGCTTGCGTTCGCTCGACATCGGCGTAACGGCCGGCCTGGGTTACGTGCGCGGCAGCACGACGAACGCCGCGTACTGGGCCGAGAATCTGTTGCCGACGCTCAATCCGCATCTCGGTTCGCAGGCGCTGCCGTATGCGATCGCCTTTCCGACGCATCCCGGAGGAGACGACGCGACGGCGCTGCGTCTCTCGCTGCTCGGTGCGTCGGTTGCAACTGCGGACGGAAACCTGCGCGTTCGTGGAGGCTGGTTCGATCTCGCGCAAACCGATCGTTTCGTGTTCGCGCAACCCGGAGCGACGAACCTGAATCCGCAAATCGCGTATCTTCCCGTAGAGTCGCTTTCGAACGGCCTCGCGACCGCGGATTTTTGGCATTCAGGCGCGACGGCTTTACCGTTGCAAGGATACGATGCCGTCGCCCGGCGCGGCGATGCGACGCTCGAAGTCGCGAACGCCGCGCTGCCCTCGCTGCCGGGCGAGAGCGCGCGGATGACGCTCGGCTCGCTCGTCTTCGATCGCGGCGAAGGCACGCGCTTTTCGGCCGAGCTCGTGCATGCGACCACCTCCGGAATAGCGTTCGTAACGACAATTCCGACCGGACTCGATCCCGCGTTTACGCCGACCGCGCAAGGCGTTTTACCGACGAGCACGCTTAGCGGACAGCGACAAACGGTCGCGGGTTTGCGTGGCACCTTTCACGTGCTACCCGTGGAGAACGTGGACGGCGTTGTCGAGCTCGGCCGCGCTTGGTACGATGCGAGCCCGGTCGATCGGCCCGGCACGCAGGCCCCCGGCGGCTATTATCACCTCGGATTCACCAAGACGCAGAAGCGGATTACCGCTTCCCTCGACCTGTACCGGGTGGAACCCCGTTACGCGACCATGATTCTGCCGTATGGAATCGCGGAGAATCAGTGGAGTGCGGCATTCGCCATTCCGGGGCAATGGCTCAAATCGAATTATCAGCTGATCGACAACAGCGTGATCGGCGTCAATCGGCAAGGCTATCGCCTGCGCTACTACGTGGACGGGGGACCGCTCGAAGCGCATCTGGAGTACACCGACGTTCGCCAAATCGATCCCGAGACGACGCTCACCGCGACGCAATCCGGCTTCGTCGACGGATACTATCTGCCGCAACTGCCCGACGCGGCGACCTTCGGCCGCCAAAAGCGCTATGGTTTTTGGACAGCATGGCATCCGCGCGCGGGGGATCTAACGCTCGACATCGTGGACGATACGTTATACCGGCCCTTCGTCGCCGCGCATCCCGAAGATCGCGTCTCTTACGAAGTGCCGCAGGCCGTTCTCACGCTCTCGCGCCATCTCTCCGGCAACATCACGGCGGCCACGGGCCTCGGTCGCTATGCGATGAAAGGAACGTTCGCGGAGCCGATCGATTTCGCCGAACGCCTCTTCTTCATCGGCACGCAGATTCGAGAAACGGCGAAATCTTCGGTATCACTCACGTTCCGGCGTACGTCGTTTGCCGGTTTATCGACGGCGCCGGCCGCGGACCGTAGTCCCGACTTTACGGGTTCAGCAATCATCGTCGAACAGCGCGTGCAATTGTAATAATGCACGCGTCACTCGGCGTATCTTTGCGAGCGCAGCGGACACGCGATGCTCATGATGGGACGGCTGCGCTGCCTGCGGCCGCCGTCTGTCGCCGCGGAGCGCCGTCCGGCGCCGGCGGTGCTTCATCCGCAAAGCGGACCTCGTCTTTGAGCTTTTTCGGTGCGATCCAGCGATAGAAGAGCGGGACGAGAACGAGCGTGAGCACGAGCGAACTCGCGAGACCCCCGATCACGACGATGCCGAGTGCCCGCCGGCTCGCCGCTCCGGGATCGAGCCCGAGCGCGACCGGAATGAGGCCGACGATCATCGCGATCGTCGTCATCATGATGGGACGAAACCG
>CAXTIY010000196.1:0-6692 GCA_964244215.1 uncultured bacterium | reverse complement strand
TTCGGGCGCGTGCTCGAGCTCATCATGGATAACGAACACGCGCAGTACACGATCGATAACTTCGTTATCGGAAAAACCGCGACCGAAGATAGCACCGCGCGCTTAACGATCGTCGCGGATTCGCAAGAACATCTCGACGATCTCGTCGATAAACTGCGCGATACCGGGGCGCTCGTGGCGGACGATACGGACGCGCTCACGGAGCCGGCGCCGGCCGACGGCGTCCTGCCCGACGATTTTTACGCGACGACCAATCTCATTACGGAAGTTCGTATCGCGGGCGAGTGGACGACGGCCGCGCTGCCGGAGATGGATTGCGCCCTGGTTCTCGAGAACGGTCGCGCGCGCACGGTCGCACCCTCCGATGTCGTCGCGAGGGATCGCGTCGTCGTGGGGCACGAGGGCGTGCGCGTTCACGTCTTGCAACGCCCGCGTCAAAAACAAGTTTTCGAGTTCATGTCGAGCGCCGTTTCGAGCGAGAAGCCCAAAGAATCGCTGATCGCCGAGATCGTTCGTGAATTGCTCGAGACGCGTGCGGCCGGCAAGCGCGTGCTGCTCGTCGGAGGGCCGGCGATCGTTCATACGGGTGCGGGCAAATATCTCGAACGCTTGATCCGCCACGATTACATCGATGCGCTCTTCGCCGGTAACGCGCTCGCCGTTCACGATATCGAATCGCAATTCTACGGCACGTCGCTCGGCGTGGATCTCAACGATGCGTTTCCGGTCGAAGAAGGGCACGTCCACCATCTTCGCTCGGTCAATCGTATTCGAGCCGAGGGCGGCATCGCGCAAGCGATCGCGAGCGGGCGGCTCAAGAGCGGTATCATGTACGAAGCGTATCGCAAGAAGATCCCGGTCGTGCTCGCGGGCTCCATTCGCGACGATGGTCCGTTGCCGGACGTCATCACGGACGTGATCGCGGCTCAGCGCGCGATGCGCGCCTACGTGCCGGAGATCGGCATGGCGCTCATGGTGTGCACGCTGCTGCACTCGATTGCGGTCGGTAATCTCTTGCCCTCGTCGTGCAAAGTTATCTGCGTCGACATCAATCCGGCGAGCGTTACCAAATTAACCGACCGCGGCTCGACGCAAACGATCGGCCTCGTTATGGATGCCGCTTCGTTCTTACGCGAAGTGTGGGACCGCATCCGCGAAACGTTCGCTTCCGGGCGCCTCGATCCGGACTAAATCAGAGCATCCCTACCGAATCGCGCTCGGAGTAAGCAGCGCGATCTCGATGGCGAGCGTCAGATACGGAGCGAAAACGACCGGTTTTTTCAAGGTGCCGCGGACGAGCGCGACTCCGACCGCGACGAAGCAGGCCGCCGCGAACGTAAGCAAGCCGAGGGTAACGTTGAGCACGAGCGATCCGAGCATCACGAGTTGGACCTCGCTCCAGCCGAAACCGCGGCGCCCTGAAAACGCCGCGCCGAGCGCGAACGGAGCGGCCACGACGGCGCAGGCGACGAGCGCTATCCAGTCGCTTGCGAGCACGGCGCTCGCCAGCAGTAGCCCGAGTGCCGGTAACGTAACGGCCAGCGGCAGCTTCCCGACGCGCACGTCGCAGTAACACGCGAAATCGAGCGTCAAGCACACGAGGGCGATGAGGCCGAGCGCATAGGGGCTCGCTCCCTGCGCTTCGTAGGTCGCCCCGATCCACGCGGTACCGAGCACGAGCGCTAGCACTAGCAGGAGCGGCGGCTCTCGCAACACCGGCAAAGCGCGAAAGCGCGGCCAGCTGCTCGTGGCCCATTCGGCGCCTCGCGTCGCGAGAAACGCCGCGCATCCGAACGCGACGAACGTAATGGCCGTGACCCAGAACGGCGTCATTTGGGACTCGATAAGTATTGCGCGACGATGCCGCCGAAAATCATGACGAAGAGCGCCGGTAACATAAAGAGCGCCATCGGAATGACCATCTTCGTCGGCATCATGTTGGCGAGTTCTTCGGCGCGCATCATGCGCCGGTTGCGTACCTCCTCGGCGAGCTCGTCGAGGATTTCCGCCATGTTCGAACCGAGGCGTTCCGCTTGAACGACCGCCGTCACCACGGATGAGAGTTGCTCTTGTTTGACGCGATCGGCCATGGCGCGCAGCGCATCCGCCTTGGAGCGCCCCATGCGAACCTCCGAAAGCGCCGCCTTGATTTCTTCACCGAGGGGCCCGGCGGCCACGTCGACGGCGTGACTGAGTGCGGCGTTGAAGCCGAGGCCGGCTTGTACCGTCGAGGCCAGCATGTCCAAGAAATCGGGCAAGGCCCTTTGTATCGCGGCTTTGCGTTTCTTCGCCGCGCCGCTCAAACGTGAGAAAGGCAAGTACGCTCCGACGAAGGTGAGCATTACCGTCCAACCGATGTACGTGATATCGAATGAGCCCATCGCCGCCGCAAACGCGAGACCGAAGAACAGGCCGAGAGCGCCGCATGCGACCATGCGGACGCCCATCTGCGCGGGAGATACGGTGTACATCCCCGCTTCCTGGAGTCGCGCCGCGAGCTTGCCGCGTTGTTTTTCACTAAAAATCTTCGCGAACGCGTCGGAACGGCGCGCGCCTTGCTTGAAGCTCATGGCTTCGGCACGTTGCAGGCGCTTCGCGACTTCGCTCTTTACCGGAATTAACGTGTAGGCGATAGCGCCGATGGCGAGCATAAACCCGAGCGCGATTGCGAAAATGACGAGCGGAATCCCATATATCGTCACGGTCTATGCGTCCAGAACCAGTATCTTGGAAAGTACGAATGCAGCCAATGCTTCGAGAACGAGGGCGAGCCCGAGCATACACCAGCCGGGCACCGTATGGAGCATCGCTTCCTTCATGTCGGGCTGCGTCAACATGACGAAGCCGCCGACGAGCACCGGCAGACCGCCGATGATTAACGCTCCCATGCGTCCTTGCGACGTGAGCGCATTCATCTTCCGCAAGACGCGGCGGCGGTCGCGAATCGTGACGGCCAACTTCTCGAGCACCTTCGCAAGGTCGCCGCCCGTCTGTTGCTGCACGCGCACGACGCGTGCGAACATGAGCGTCTCGCTACTGGGAACGCTGCGGCTCATCTCATCGAGCGCATCCAAGATGTTGATACCGATATTCGCGCGGCCGATCACGCGCAGCAACTCACGGCGCGCGGGATTGGGCACTTCTTCGGTGACGAGAATAATCGCTTGCCGAAATCCGAGCCCGACTCGGAGCGCGCCCGACATCATGCGCAGTGCCATCTCGAATTGATCGCCGAAGCCTTTGATGCGCTGCCCGCCGCGAAAGCGCAAATAGTACACGCCGCCCAACATCACGACGCTGATGACGAGCGGTAGCATGGCGAGCTGCTGGACGAGCGGAAGCGGATAGAGGAAGATCGTGACGATCCACAACACCGCGCCGACCGCAGCGAGGATCATAAGAAAATCCTCCGATTTAACGGAGAGATCGGCTCGGTCGATGTCCTTTTGAAACGCGGCCGAATACTTCTTGATGAGTCTGCGAATTTCGACGACGTAAGAATACCCGAGCAACGCCGTGACCAGAATGATGCCGGAGCCGATCGCGAGCGGGTAGCCGCTCACCACGCGGCCTTCGTCGATTGCATCTTGGAGAGCTCGCGCACGTCGAAGTGCACGCCCGTTTCTTCGAAGCGTTCGGAGTGGTGCGGTTGGACGCCCGTATACTGAAAGTGGCCGAGCACTTTGCCCGCTTCGTCGATGCCTTCTTGGTGATAACGCACGAGCTCTTGCATCGTTACGATATCGCCTTCCATGCCGACGACTTCGGTGATACTCGAGCATTTGCGCGAACCGTCGCGGACGCGTTCGATTTGGATCACCACGTCTACGGCGCTCGCTATCTGTTCGCGAATCGCTTTAATCGGCAGATCGAATCCGGCCATCAACACGAGCGTTTCCAAGCGCGCGATGGCGTCACGCGGGGTATTTGCGTGCAGGGTCGTGAGAGATCCATCGTGACCCGTATTCATCGCTTGTAGCATGTCGAGCGCTTCGCCGCTGCGGCACTCGCCGACGACGATGCGGTCGGGACGCATACGTAACGAGTTCTTGACGAGGTCGCGAATGGTGACCGCGCCTTTTCCCTCGACGTTGGCGGGACGCGATTCCAAGCGTACCACGTGGTCTTGCGAGAGCGAGAGTTCGGCTGCGTCTTCGATCGTAAGAATCCGTTCGTCGTTTGGAATAAAGTTCGAAAGAATGTTGAGGAAGGTCGTCTTACCGGATCCCGTACCGCCGCTGACGACGATATTGAGCCGGGCTTCGACCATCGCGCGTAAGAGGCCGACGCTTTCCTGCGAAATAGAGCCGAACTTCACGAGATCGCCGATGACGAGCCGTTTCTTGCTGAAGCGGCGAATCGTAATGCTCGAGCCGTTGAGCGAGAGCGGCTCGATGATCGCGTTCACGCGCGAACCATCGGGCAAGCGCGCATCGACCATCGGCGACGATTCATCGATGCGACGTCCGAGCGGCGCGACGATGCGCTCGATAACCGTGCGCAGATGGCGTTCGTCTTTAAACGTCCGGTCGGAGAGCGCGATCTTGCCGCCACGCTCCACGTAGATCATCTCCGGGCCGTTAACCATGATTTCCGAGACGCGCTCGTCTCGCATGAGATCTTCGAGTGGCCCGAGTCCGAGTTGTTCGTCGATTATTTCTTGTTGCAGCTCGGCGCGTTCTTGCATATTGACGTCGTCGCGGTCCGCGAGCAAGGCGTTAATCGTGTTGCCGATCTGTTCGCGTAACTCGGAAAACTTTTGGCCGTCCGTATGCGCGCGGCTCGCGGCGACGACATCGACGCGACGCGTCACTTCGCTGCTGATCTCGAGCTTGAGCTGGGAGCGGCGTTCGTAGCGGCGCCGGCTCTCCGCATCGTCGCCGCGACGCTCCTGCGGCCGGGGCTCCGAGGGTTGGTCCTCGGTCGGCGTCGATTCGTGGCCGTTGGTATACGAAGAAGACGGCGTCGAAAACAGCGAGCTCGAGAGATCGCCGAACGGTTCGTCCGGGGGAAACTCGAGCAGCCTTTTCACGATCGTCTCGACCGCCTTCCCATAGCCGCGATCGACGATCTTGGGAACTTCGCCGATCACGGACGCCCCGAGCGAACGCTCGAGTTCGCGTTTCGATATTTCCGAGCGGCCCGAACGCAAATTGATGACGACCGAAATGCAGTCGAGCGGAATACCGAAGCGCGAAAAGTCGCCGATTAAGCGTTGCGCCGCCGTCGCACCCAGCATGTTGGGTTCGACGACGAGTAATATGTGCGCCGCAAGCTTGAAGAACGGCCGCACCCCTTCGTCGAACGGGCGCGGTGCATCGACGAAAATGAATCCGTTTCCGGCCGCCGTCGTTTGAGCGACCGCTTCGACGTCGCTTGCTTTGAGGGTGAAGATGCTGTCGTATTTATCCAAGAGTTCGACGACGTTGAGATTACCGATGCGCGCGACGGAATAGATCGCGCGCGTCCGCTGCGCATCGAGAATCTCATCCGCGCTCAGGAGGGTCGACATCGTGCGCCGCCCCGTGAGATCTGCGTCGACGAGCGTCGCCGGCATACCGAGCCGTATCGAGGCCTTTGCGAATTCGACCGCGAGCGTCGTCGAGCCGGCACCTCCTTTCGAGCCGACGACGAGAAAAACCGCACTCATCGAGGAATGATGGCAGCTTTATCGCCGTCGATAAAAACGACGCCGTCGACAGGAGCCTGCGGCGTGGAGCGCATTCCTGGTTGCGCAGGGGTCGCCGGCGGCGCGGCTTGCGCGGGAGCGGCGGCCGGTACGGCCAGGTTTACGGACTCGGCCGGGAGTGAACGGACGGGCTCGTCGGGCGAACGCAGGGCGAGGCGCAGGGTCGTGTTGAGATCGCTTACCGTGAGCAGGTCGGCTTGAGCGGCGCTGACCGCGAGGGTAACCGTGCCGGGAGCCGTCGCAGGGGCGGCCGCCGGGGCACCGGGAGCGGGGCTCGCGATTGCGTTCGGATCGATCGTCTGATTAACGGCGAGAACCGTCGCGCCGCGAATGATCGTCGCCGTATGCGGAGGGCGCGATCCGAGCGCCTGAGTCGAAGCCATCACGTCGACGCGATCTCCCGGCTGGATCAAGCCCGAGACGGACTTGACCACGTCGACCGGGATGCTGACCGCCCGCTGTCCCGGTCGCAAACGGGCCGTGACGCCCATGACCGCCGGAACGCCGATTTTCGATTGCGTAATTGGGCTGCCTTGCGGGATCGTCGTAAGTGCGATATCGCCCGTGACCGTCGCCGCGTCGACGATGGCACCCGGTTCGACCGAACTCGCCGTGCGCATCACTTTGGTGAGCATTTGCGGCTTTATTTTCGTGCGCGCCGGAATATCGACGCTCGCGATGACCACGGGCTTCATCTCGACGGCCTGTATTTGACTCTGCTTGTTGAGCGATGAGAGATAACGCAGCGTCAGAACGCCGGTCGCGACGGCGAGGACGACCGCTACGATTAACGTGATACGGCGATTCTTCATACTGGCAGCCTTAAGAACGGTGCGATCGAGTGAGAAAGGGCCACGGCAATGACGCCGGCGGCGATCGCGAGGGCGTATGGCATCATTATCGGCCGCTCGGGGGCGATCGCGACCGTGCCCGTAAACGCAAACGGCCGTAGGATCCCGAGCGCCGAGCGCAAGACGCTCGCACCCCGCCGCTGTGCGAGTGC
>CAXTIY010000195.1:0-6703 GCA_964244215.1 uncultured bacterium | reverse complement strand
ATGCGCGCTCGAGCATCCGCCGAGCGCAGCCGCGAGCGCGATCAAGATCGGCTTGCTATAACGGTGCGCGCGCGTTCGATGAAAGGCATGACGACGCGCGGCAAACACAAGCATGGTCGGAACGAGGCTACCCATAAACGGTTGACGACGCGCCGGTGAACGTCGCGCTCGTCTTAAATTATAGTTTAGGAAGACGTGGGAAGTAGCGTTTGGTGGCGCGCGTATTACTCGTCGAGGACGACCTCGAGACGGCCGACGAAATCGTCGCGGAATTTCGCGCGAGCGGGCACGTTATCGTGCATGCCGTCGACGGGGCCGATGGGCTCGCGCTCGCGCTCGCGGAGTCGTTCGAAGCGTTCATCGTCGACCGGCTGCTTCCGAAACTCGACGGCCTCACGCTCGTCGAACGTCTACGCGCGCAATCGCTCGGCGCGCCCGTGCTCATCCTGAGCGCGCTCGACGCCGTGGACGAACGGGTTCGCGGATTGCGCGCCGGCGGCGACGATTACTTAACGAAGCCCTTTGCGCTAGCCGAACTGTCGGCGCGCGTCGAGGCGCTTTTGCGCCGGCCTGCCGAAGGGCGTGTGACGTCGCTTGCGGTCGGCGACCTCGAACTCGATCTCATGGATCGGGTCGCTCGGCGCGGCATGCGGCGCATCGAATTGCTGCCGCGCGAATTCGTGCTGCTCGAATATCTCATGCGCCGGCCCGGCAGCGTCGTTACGCGCAGTATGCTGCTCGAAGATTTGTGGGGCTATCGTTTCGCGCTACGCACGAACGTCGTCGACGTGCATGTCGGCAAGTTGCGGCGCAAGATCGACGCACCGGGCGAACCGCCGCTGGTTCACAGCATTCGCGGCACGGGTTTCATGCTTGAAGCGCGCGGATAATGACGTGCAGCGCTTCTCGCTCGTGCGTGCGCGCTGGACGCTCACCTTCGCGCTCGCGCTCGTCGCCTTCGCGCTCGGCTCGTTCGGTTTTCTCTTCGTCGCGACGACGCATGCCGAGCGTAACCGGATCGATGCATCCGTCCGGCACGAACTAGCCATCGTCGCGGGCTTGCAGCCGAGCGACGTTGCATCACACGTAACGGCGTTGCTGGTCGCAGACGAACATCGGACGCGCTTTGCCGGCGTCTTCGATGCCGCCGGCCGGCCCGTTGCGGGCAACCTCGCGCGCCTGCCCGCGGATCTCGCGCTCGACGGGACGATCCGCGAGACCGTCGCCGTGCGCCAAAACGAACGCGGCCGCAAGATCGAAACGATGCGCGCCGCCGCGCTGCGGCTCCCGGACGGCCGCGCCGTTATGATCGGCAACGATCTCGACGCCTACGATCAGTCGCGCCGCGATCTTAGCGAGGCGATCGCCGCCGGCCTACTCCCGGCGCTCGTGGTGGCAATCGGACTCGGAGCCGCTTTCGGGGCCGCTTCACAGCGGCGCGTGCGTACAATCGAGATAGCGATCGAGCGCATCGTCGCGGGCGATTTCACGGGGCGGCTTCCGGTTGCGGGGAATGCCGGCGACATCGACCGGATTGCGCTCGGTGTAAACCGGATGCTCGATGCGATCGAACTGCTGTATCACGAAATACGCGGCGTCGGCGACGACATGGCGCACGATCTACGCACGCCTCTCGGTCGCGTTCGCGCGCAACTCGAGCGCAGTCGAAACACCGCACGGACGGCAACCGATTTTCGGGTTGCGATCGATCGCGCGATCGTCGGACTCGATGCAGCACTTGCGGTCATCATTGCAATCCTGCGTATCGGGCAAATCGAACATCGCGCGCGTCGCAGCGGCTTCGCGCGCGTAGATCTCGCCGCTTTGGTCCGCGACGTTGCCGATCTGTACGCGCCCATCGCCGAAGATGCCGAGATCGCGCTCAGCATTTGTGCCGGCGCACCGCAAAACGTCGAGGGCGATCGCGAATTACTGTTCGAAGCGCTCGCTAATTTGGTCGACAACGCCGTAAAGTTCACGCCCGCGGGAGGGCGTGTTTTCGTGCGCGGGTCGAGCGGCCCCGAAGGCGTCGCTCTCAGCGTGATCGATGAAGGGCCGGGCATTCCCGGAGCGGAGCGCGACGCGGTGCTCAAACGGTTCATCCGCGGCGATAAAAGCCGCGGTGTGAGCGGGAACGGCCTCGGCTTGAGTTTGGTCGCCGCGATCGCGCGTCTCCACGGGTGCGACGTGACCATCGGCGACGCTTCTCCAGGCTGCGTCGTGAGCCTCACATTCCCACCGTCCGTGCCTGCACCGGCACCTCAGCCGGCTCAAATTACCAGCGTGTAAACGGAATGCATGGCGTACGCTTCGCTGCGAGCGAAGTGCCGGCGCGGCCAAGCGCGAGCGACGGCAGCGAGATAAGATTGCGAATCCAGCACCGCAACCACGTCCCGGGCGTGGCGGGCTCGTGCAGATGGAGTTTCGGCATCGGGCAACGGCCGATAACGGCCTCCACGATGTCGCAATACAGAGGCCGTGGCAAATCCTCGCGTAGTTCCACCCACGTAAGATAACGCCGAGCCGCGCGCGGTCGTACGCGATCGCCGAAGGCGATCGCATCGGCAGCAGCGACCGCGCTCGCTAATCGCAGCCCGTCCGTCCGTTCCGCTTTTATATATCCGTCGAAGCGTCTCCGCGTCGCGGCGTCGAAGCTGCGCAACAGGCGCGAGAGCAGCACGATGTCGCGCCACACGTGGAGATCGCGAGCGTGATACGCGAGAACGATCGCCGACCCGAGATCGCCCAGTACGTTCGCCGCATCCCCGCCGCTCGTAACGCAGCGCGCGAACGTTTGCAGCGCCGCATAATCGAGGCGCTGATCGACGAGTGCGGGCGCCGCGAGCGCGAAGTGGACTTCGACCGGAACGTCGAGCGCGGGAGACATCAGCGCTTCACAGTGGTGGTGCCACGGGTCGGTCGCCGAGCGCCGGTAGTGGTTTGCGACGCTCGTATAACCTGCGGTGCGTAACGCGCTAACCGCCAGATCCGCCGCTTCCGGCGGTACGAGAACGTCGACGTCGGCCGAGAATTGCACCTCCGAGCCCGGCTCGCACGCCGCGAGGCGGCCGGCGCCTTTTAAAAAGATATGTGGAATCCCGGCGACGCGAAATATATCGCGCACGTCGTGCAGGCACGCGAGCACGCGACCGGTTTGAAGCGCATTGGCGAAGCGCATGCGGCGGAATGCCTCGGCCAAATCGCGCGGCACATGGACCCCTGCTCGCGCTGCCCGATCCAGCCAATTTGAGATACAACCGCTCAGATGGTGGCGGCGCGCCGTTTCGAGCAGGTCGGTCGGCGCGAGAGATTCGAGCAGCCCGACGCCTCCGGCGTGATCGTGTCGCTCGAATGCGTGCGTTGCCGCAACGAGCGTGGCGAACACGGGCCTCGACACGCTCTCGGCAGGGTCGTGCGATCGTAGCCTCGCGAATCGCGCGCGATACCTTCGCAGCTTTGCAAAGAGCGCGCGCCGGCGGCGTCTTCGAGCGATCGATACGCCGAGCAGATCGAAAAGCGGGCCGTCGACGCGCTTCGCACCTGGTTCTGCACTCGACCAGACGGCGCTTACGCGCCCGACGACGCGTTGCGGCGGCACGCGTTCCGACCGTTCCGGATAGGCGTCGCCCGAAGTGATGTATCGTTCGATTCGCTCGTCGAAGCGCCGCTGGGTACCGGCGGCCGATCGCTGCATCCGCGGGCGTAGCACGACGCCGGTCAGCCGGTGCGCGACGAGATTACGCTCGGATTGAAAAACGAGTATGTCGCCGATGCGGGGCCGTGCCGTTAGCGCTTCGACATCGACGACCATGCCCGCGCGGAGCGCCGGCTCCATGCTCGCGCCCGTAATCGCGATGCGAGCGCGTTTGCCCCGCGTAGAAACGAACCGGGCGAGCTGTGCCGTTAGCCGCGGCGAGCGCTTCATTTGAGCGCCCGCTCGATTGCTTCGACGGTCGCGTCGGGCGTTCCGAGTCGTAGACCGTAAAACCGAACGGTGCGCAGTTCGGCGAGTGCGCGGCCGGCTCGCTCGAGACCCGTTTCGCGGCACGCGATCGACCGCAGAAGCGCTGGCAACGCAGCGTAGAGCGTGCGGGACCAAACCCCAGGCGTTGCCGCGCGACCCTCGATGATGAAGGCCGCGGTGAGCGGGCGCGCAGGGCCGCCGGCTCGTTCGCCGATGAGCCTCCGAGCTCCGATCACGATGTCGCCTCGTTCCGGTAATTCGCGTAAACGAACGTCGAACTCGCAATGCGATACGGCTACCGGGCGTAGCGCCGAGCGGCCGCCCGCGCGAACGGTGATCGCTCTTAAGAACGGCACGACGCGACCGTCCTGAACGATGCAACGCTCGTCGGAATAGAGTGCGAAACCCCTTCGAACGGCGGCGAGCGCCGTCGTCGTTTTACCGGCGGTACTATGGCCGACGAGCGCGACGAGATGCGAGCCGAGCGCGAGAACGGCCGCGTGTAAGCCGAAATCGGCCGACGCGTTGAGATACTCGCGCAGGGCAAAGCCGTCCGCGAAAAATACGAGCAATTCGTCGCTCGCTTCCGCATTCCAGACATAAGCGTGCTCCGGGCGCCCCCAGAAGAACGCCGCGCCGCAAACGTCCACGGCATAGATGACGGTATCGGGTTCGCGCGCTGCGAGCAAGTCGCGGAAACGTTCGGAGAAGGCGAGGGCCGCCGACGCGCGCGCGAACCGCACGGCGATCGTCGCCCCTCCGACGGCGAACGTTACCGTATGAATAGCGCGCGCGGCGTATGCTGCCGCTTCGCCCGGCGTAAGCTGCGTTTGCTCGAGCGATTCGAGCGAGACGTTCCGAGCACGGGGTCGATCTTCACTTCCGAAGTGCGTGCGATGCGTTCGGTTCACGCGATCCGACGCGATTTCAATATTGCGCCAAGGTGCCGTCGGCTCGCGCACGTTCGACGCAGTGGTGGAGAACGGCGAACGACAGCGGTAAGAACACGACGACCGCGACAGCGAGCCACGCGGCGTCCGGCGCCGCGGCTGCAACCGAATCGCCCGCAATCGCTCCACGGATGCCGCGTAAGGCATGAGTGAGCGGTAGACACCACGAGACGATTTGCAACGCCCAAGGGAACAGATGCGTCGGAAAGAGCGTGCCCGCCAGCAGCGATGCCGCCCCGCCGACCAAATAATTACTCGGCGGCACTTGCTTGAACGCGACCACGCCTGCGGCGCTCAAAATGCCGATCGCAGCCATCGTCAGCGTGCCGAGCGTGACGAACGCGAGCAGCGTCGCGAGGTTGGTCGCGTGCAGATCGAGCCCCATCAGTAAGGACGCGAGCGTCAGGCCGATTGCAACCTGGGCCGTGCTGACGAGAAATGGCCAAACCCCGCAACCCAGGACGAAGAGACCGGGCGTCGTCGAGGTGGTGAAGATCGGCTCGAGCGTTCCGACGAGCTGGTCGTAACGGACCGTCGCGGAAAACGATTGTAATGCGGTCGTCAGCAAAATCATGAAGCACAGATTGATGCTGACGTAGGCGAAGTAGCCCGCGTGGTGCCCGTCGACCGCAAGCGAACGATGCGGATCGACGAGCCGTGCGACGAAATAGAAGCCGGCAATCGCCGTAAGCGGGCTAATCGCACGCGTGAAGAACGCGGCGGGCTGACTTGCGGCGAGGCGCAAATCGCGCAAGACGATTCCGCCGATGCGAATCGCGGCATCACGCACGATCGGCCATGCCGTACAGCGTGCGCATGCCGGCTTCGTCGAGCCGTCGATCCGGCAAATCGACGAAGTCGAGCGCCGACCGGCGCAACACGGCGATGCGGTCACCAAGCTCGATTGCCTCATCGATAAGGTTCGTCGCGACGATAATCGTTTTTCCGCACTGCCGTGCGAACTCACGGATGAAACGACGCATGTCGAGCGCGTGCGGCGGATCGAGCGCGCGCGTCGGTTCGTCCAGAAGCAGAATCTCCGGATCCGAAAGGAGCGCTCGAGCGATCGCGAGCCGCTGTCGCAAACCGGAAGAGAGATCCGCAAACCGCTTATCGAGCTCTCGCTCGATGTCGACCATTCTCGCGACGCGGACGATCCGCTCGGCCCGCAAGCGTGAGCGCAAGCCGCCGAGCGCGCAGAAGAACGCGAGATTCTCGCGCACGGTCAACCGAAAGTAAAAACCACGTTCGCCGCCCGCGTAAGCGACGCGCTCGCGCAGGACGGTCGATGGAGCGAGGGCGTCGTAACCGAGAATTCGTACGTCCCCCGCATCCGGCCGTGCCAAGCCGCCGACGATCTTGAGCAACGTCGTCTTTCCGGCCCCGTTTTCTCCGAGCACGACCACGATCTCGCCCGGCCGCACGTCGAACGTAACGTCGACGAGGACCTCTGCGCCGGGCGCTTTGCGCCCGAAAAACGAGCCGCGCTGCGGCCATCGTTTACGTATACCGGTGACCTCGATCGCGGCCGCTCCGCTCGGGTGAATTGCCGACGCGTGGACCGACCGTTGCTCGAGCAAAGAACGCCGCCGCTTCCCTTAATCCGTTACGAGTTCCAGCGTTGCGAACTCTTTGAGGATCGCATCCACGTCGCCCGTGACGATCGAGACATCGCCACCCGTCGCCGCACACAGCGAACGGACCATGTCCGCGCAAGAGCGGGTCCCATCGCAAAGCTTCAGAACGAAGCCGGCTGTTTTGTTGAGCACGTGTATCTTCGCTCGCGTCG
>CAXTIY010000194.1:0-6744 GCA_964244215.1 uncultured bacterium | reverse complement strand
TCGAAGGTAAATCCTGAGCCGCGCGACCCTCGCAACTCCGGGCGGCCAGGAATCACCGCAACCGTCGCGCTCGGCGCTCGACGTGGTACGGATCGCGCTACGCTATCCGGAAACCGGAATAACGCTCGTCGCCATCCTAATCGCGCTCGTCTTCGAGATACTCAACGGCGCTTTCCTCACCTCGGAAGTACCGGTGTTGCTCGGCAGCACGGCGCAATATGGCATGCTCGCCGTCGGCGAGGCGATGCTGATGATTACGGGCGAGATCGACCTCTCCGCCGCGAAGATCTATTCGACCGCGCCGTTCATCGCGTACTTCTTCTCGCGGGCGGGCGTGCCGTTCGCGCTCGCGATTCCGCTCGCGCTCGTGGGCGCGGGGCTCATCGGGCTGCTCAACGGTTTCATCACCGTGCGGCTCGGCGTGCCGTCGCTCATCGCGACGCTCGGGATGCTGTTTCTGCTCAACGGCGCGACGCTGACGCTCACGCACAGCCAACCCGTGCATACGCCCGACAGCTTCCTCAACATCGCGCTCGGCGCGGGGCAGCAGAGCGCGAGCGGCATCGGCGCCTACGCGCCTTTCGGCTGGCTGATCGCCGTGGTCTTCGCCTTTACGGTCGTGCTGCGGCGGACGCGCTTCGGCTTGCACACGATCTCGGTCGGCAGCAATTTGCTCGCCGCGCGTGAGATCGGCATCCGCACCGAAAAGACCAAGATCCTCAACTTCGTCATCATGGGCGTGCTCGCCGGTTTCGCGGGCATCATCGAAGCTTGCGCGAGCGGCTCGATCGATCCGTCGGCGGGTGACAATACGCTCACGCTCTATGCGATCGCGGCGGCCGTTATCGGCGGTACGTCGCTCTTCGGCGGTTCGGGCACCGTGCTCGGGGCGCTGATCGGCGCGTTCGTCGTATCGTCGCTCAATAACGGGCTACCACTCGTCGGCGCCCAGGCAGGCTTCGCCGACGTGCCACTCGGACTCGCGATCGTCGTGGCCATGGTCCTCAACATCAAGCTATTCGGCGTCGGCGTGCGGAACCGCCGCGCGTGAGTACGCTCGTTCGAATTCCGGATCTCGCCGCGGACGCCCCGGAGCTGCTGCGCACCGACGCCGTTACGAAAAACTTCGGACCGACGACCGTGCTGCGGGGGCTCGGACTCACCTTACGGCGCGGAGAAGTGCTCGCGCTCGTCGGGGACAACGGCGCCGGCAAATCGACGTTCATCAAAATCCTCTCGGGCTTCCATCAGCCCTCGAGCGGCCGGCTTTTTTGGGAAGGCGCTCCGATCGAACTGAGTTCGCCGATCGAAGCGCGCGAGCGAGGCATCGAGACCGTGTATCAAGACCTCGCGCTCATCAACGATCTCTCCGTCGCGCAGAACATGTATCTCGGTCGCGAACCGATCAAACGCGTTCTGGGTTTACCGCTTACCGACGTCGCGTTCATGCGCGCCCAAACGCGCGCGGCGCTCGACCGCGTCGGCATCCGTATACCTTCGGTCGACAGCCTCGTGCGCGACCTTTCCGGCGGTCAACGGCAATCGATCTCCGTCGCGCGCGCCATGCTCTCGAACCCGAAGCTGCTGATCATGGACGAGCCGCTCGCGGCGCTCGGCGTACGCGAAGGCGGACTCGTGCTCGACCTCGTGCAAGAACTCCGGCGGCGACGCGACGTCTCGATCATTCTCATCGTGCACAACTATTCACAAATCTTCGAAGTCTGCGACCGGATCAATTTTCTCTTCGCGGGCGAGATCGTGCTCGACGTTTCGACGAGCGACATCACCGAAGAAGAGTTGATCCGTACCGTGAAATCGGGCCTCGGCGCGATGCCGAGCGAACTTCGCGCGAACCCCAAGCCATGAGCGCGGCAGCGACGATCCGGCGCGCATTTTACGCGTCGCTTCCCGACGGCACCGCGATCGACGAATATACGCTCGCGAGCGCCGCGGGTCTGCGCGTGCGGATCATTACCTACGGCGGGACGATTACGGCGATCGACGCACCCGACCGTGCGGGCCGCACGGCGAACGTCGTTCTCGGCTATCCGGACATTCGCGGCTATTTGAGCGAGCAATCGACCTACTTCGGCGCGACGATCGGCCGCTACGGGAATCGAATCGCGCGCGGCCGTTTTTCGCTCGGCGGACGTGAGTACACGCTCGCCGTCAATAACGGCCGCAACGCACTTCACGGCGGCGCGATCGGCTTCGATAAAGTCGTTTGGGAGGCACATGCAGCGTCCGAAGCGGGCGGTTCTGCGAGTCTTTCTTTAACGCACGTCAGCCCCGACGGCCATGAAGGCTACCCCGGTACGCTTTCGGTCGGCGTGACCTTTACGCTTACGGACGCCGCACTGCACATCGCCTATCGCGCGACGACCGATCGCGACACCATCATCAACCCGACAAATCACACGTACTTCAACCTCGCGGGTGAGGCCTCGGGCGACGCACTCGCGCAAGAACTGACGATCGACGCGGACGCCTACACGCCGGTCGACGAAACGATGATCCCGACGGGTGAAATCGCTACGGTCGCGGGCACCCCGTTCGATTTCCGCCTGCCGCGCGCGCTTGGGCTACACCTGCGCGACGACCATCCGCAATTGCTGTTCGCGCAAGGGTACGATCACAACTGGGTTCTCAATCGCACTGCGGGCGATTCGCCGACCCGAGCGGTTCGCGGCTACGACCCGGCAAGCGGCCGAACCGTCGAAGTGCTGACGACCGAGCCCGGCGTGCAAGTCTATACCGGTAACTACCTTGCAGGAACGCAAGTCGGTTCGGGTGGAAAAATATACCGTCAAAGCGCAGGATGGACAGCGGAAACGCAGCACTTTCCAAATTCACCCAACCAATTCAGTTTCCCGACCACCACGCTTCGGGCCGGGCAGATTTTTAGATCCGAGACGGTTTTTCGTTTCTCGGCGGGGACTCGTGCATGATGGAATTCGTCGCGATCGGCGATACTGGGTTACGCGCGTCACGCGTGGGGCTCGGCACATGGTCGATCGGCGGCTGGATGTGGGGCGGGACCGAAGAGAAAGAAGCGATCGCGACGATTCACGCGGCGCTGGATCTCGGGATCAATCTGCTCGATACGGCGGCGGTGTACGGTTACGGCAATTCCGAAGAGATCGTCGGCAAAGCGTTGCTCGGCGGGCGGCGCGATAAAGCGATCGTGGCCACGAAATGTACGCTCGACTGGACGGACGACGGTAAAGTCTTCCGTAACGGCACGAAGGCCCGCATCGAAAAAGAGATCGAAGATTCGCTGCGGCGTTTGCAGACAGATGTAATCGACATCTATCAGGTACATTGGCCGGATCCCCTCGTGCCGATCGAAGAAACCGCCGCAGCCATGAAGGCGCTTCTCGACGCGGGCAAAATTCGGGCGATCGGCGTCAGCAACTATTCGGTCGAGCAGATGAAGCGCTTTGCCGCCGTCGCTCCGCTGCATACGACCCAGCCGCCCTACAATCTCTTCGAACGCGATGCAGAACGCGACGTGCTTCCTTACGGCGCGGAACACGGTATCGTCGGGCTCACCTACGGAGCGCTGTGCCGCGGGCTGCTCAGCGGCCGCATGTCGCGGGAACGCGCGTTTTCGGGCGACGATCTACGCCTGGACGATCCGAAGTTTCAAGAGCCACGCTTCACGCAATATCTACGGGCCGTCGAACGACTCGATGCGCTCGCACGCGAGCGTTTCGGTAAACGCGTCATCGATCTTGCGGTACGTTGGCTACTGGAAAAGCCCGGCGTCGGCTGCGCCCTCTGGGGCGCGCGTAAACCCTCGCAACTCGACGACGTCGCGGGTACTATGGGCTTTTCGATCGATCCGGCGTCGATGCTCGAGATCGAGCGGATCGTCGAAGAAAGCGTTACGGAGCCGGTCGGGCCGGAGTTCATGGCTCCACCCAATCGCAGTGCGACGTAACGCGCGCACAAAGCGCCGGCGCACCTTTCACGGGGGAGGTGCGCATCGATAAACGTACTAAACGTATTCCTAACTTCGTTTATCAAACGAACTAACTACACCGGTTAACAACGGAGCGGCTAGGGCCGCACCGAGAAGGAGCTACACCTTTGAATACTCAGGTGAGGCATTATCTTACGACCCTCTGCGGCGGCGTCGCCGTAGTGGTCGGCATGCTCTCCGCTTCGGCGGGTGCCTCGGCCGACATCATGGCGCCGAGCTACATTCCCACGATCGACATCTACCCCACGGCAACGTTCTCGACGGGCGAAGATGCGTTCGGCGGCAACACGAAGCCGGGTGCTTCGGGCAGCTTGCCGTTCGTCAACGGCGACGTCAAGTTCAACGGCGTTTTTAGCGAGCCCTTACTCAAGCATCTCTCGTTTCAATTCGAGTACGACCGGGCTTCGGGCATCGACAACACGATCGGCACCATCGGCGCGCAACTCGGGCCGCCGAATCTCGGGCTTCCCGGCAAATATGCGAACAACATCATCGGCGGCACGTCGAACGATATCGTTCAGGAATACCGGGTAGCGTACTCGCAACCGCAAGTCGGCGTTATTCTCGGGCACTATTACCGTTATCGCACGTGCTGCCCGAATACGAACGATAGCTCCTTAACGTCCGGAACGGCGTCGCCCGCCGACTGGCATGCGACCTACCTGCAACTCGGTTTAACGACACCCGCCATCAAAGCGCTCAACGGAATGACCATCGGCGTAACGGGTCGCGGCACCTACAATTTGCACCACACGAGCGTCGCTTTCCAGGAGTTTGAGGCAGCGAACGGGCTGGCAGACAAAAACGGACGGCCGCAATTTGGCGTCAATTACGGTGTGAACGCGAACATTCCGATCAACAGCGGTTTATCGCTCTTCGGCAGCTACAGCTTCGGAGCGTTCGACTTCTTCGATAACTCCGCGCACCGGTTCTATTACGACATCAGCGATTTCGGCTTCAACAAGAAGATCAACAAGTACCTGAGCTTCTCGGCCGACATCAACAACCTCGTGCAGCAGCACCTCGAGAACGACGTGCCGTTCACGTATCCCAATACCATCCATCGTATTTACCTCGCGACGGGCCTCGATATCCACATCGCGCCATAAGCTCGCTGCGGTTTCGCGGAAACGGAAGGGAGTGCGCTACGGCGCGCTCCCTTCTGCTATTTGAGGCGCGGAACGAGCACCTTCGCGAAGCCTTGCACCTCATCGTACGAGGCGTTGTGGTCGTTGGGCACGACGCGAACGGCGGCTTTGCGATGGTGCTTGGAGACGTACACCGTGCCGTTGTAGAGCACGACTTCGGCGCCGAGGCCGTACACGGTGCGCGAGAGGCTCGCGGCGTCGGACTGACTGTACACGCTCGCGCCCGGATACGTCGTCCCCGGATCGGGCTCGGTAACGATCACTTGGCCTTGCGCGGAGGAGAGAAAACACATCGAGCCCGTCGCGCCGAGCATATCGTAGGGCTTCTTCTCTTTCGAATCGATCGTCCAGCCGAGGACGCGGAAGACGTCGGTTTTCGTGACGAGCGCGCAGGGATTCGAGGCGGCGGACGCCTCGCTTGCCGTCAGCACGGAGAGCGAATAGGCAATAAGAAGCGAACGAACACGCATAGCGAGCATCTTCACAGCGGGAGGCGCGACACCCTAGCTTCGACACGAAGCACCCGCCGGCCGTGACCTTATTCGTCGGATACCCGCGCGGCGATAGGTAAGCCTATTTAGCAGTTCGTATTCTTACGGTATCTTAGCGTTCGCTTTGAAGCGGACGCTGCCCGGTTGCTTGTCTTGCGGAGAACATCGATGGCTAGTATTGCGCTCGAGGCGGTCACCAAAAGTTATGGGACGAGTGTCGTCGTCGATCGAGTCGATCTCGATATCATCGACGGTGAGTTTCTCGTTCTCGTCGGCCCTTCGGGGTGCGGTAAGACGACGACGCTGCGGATGATCGCGGGGCTCGAATCGATTTCGAGCGGCACCGTGAAGATCGGCGACCGCGTGGTGAACGACGTCGAACCCAAAGACCGCGACATCGGCATGGTGTTCCAGAATTACGCGCTCTATCCGCACATGAGCGTGTACGAAAACATGAGCTTCGGCTTACGCCTGCATAACGTCGGCAAGGACGAAATCGACCGGCGCATCACCGAGACGGGTGAGTTGCTCGGCCTGACCGCCGTCCTCAAACGCAAACCGAAGGCGCTCTCCGGCGGTCAGCGGCAACGCGTGGCGCTCGGCCGCGCGATCGTGCGCGAACCCTCCGTCTTTCTGATGGACGAGCCTCTCTCCAATCTCGATGCCAAGCTTCGCGTACAGACGCGGACCGAAATCTTACGCCTGCATAAGCGGCTCAACAACACCGTCGTCTACGTAACGCACGACCAAGTCGAGGCGATGACGATGGCGCACCGGATCGTCGTCATGAAAGACGGCGTCGTGCAGCAAGTGGCGACGCCGCGCGAACTCTATTCCAATCCCGTCAACTCGTTCGTCGCAGGCTTTATCGGATCGCCGCAGATGAATTTCGTCAACGTCGATCTGCAACGCCGCGACGGCATCGTTTACGCGAGTAGCCCGGGCGGCACCGTCACCGTCCCGCCCGGTCGCGTGAACGGTACGACGGGAAGCGTCATTCTCGGCATCCGACCCGAAGACGTGCTGCTGGCACACTCGGCAAACGGAGCCTCGTTGCCGGCGACCGTCGACGTGATCGAGACGCTCGGTTCCGAACAGTACGTGTTTCTCAAGCTCTCCG
>CAXTIY010000193.1:0-6783 GCA_964244215.1 uncultured bacterium | reverse complement strand
GCCGTTGAAAATGGGACCGCCGGTACCTGAAATGGTGAAATTTCCATCGGCGAGGCGCGCGTAGCGCGTTCCGGCTTCTACGATATACTCGAATGGTGTAACGTGGCTGCTTACATCGCAAGTGTCGTAGCCACCAGTCGCACTATTACCGTCGGTATCGAATGAAATTCCGACGCCCAAGTTGTTACCTGAAACTAGCAGACTTCCCGGTGCTGGTAATGCGTTCGAGACGTTCTGCGCTAAAGTCACATCGACTCTAAGCGTATCGTATAATTGTCCCGCGCTGTCACCAGACGGCCCGCTGAGCGTTGTCCTGACTCCAACAATGTCCCAGGCGATGCCACTAGCGGCAGTCGCATCACCTTGCGGAAAAATGTGGTTGAAAGTAATGATCGGCGGTGCAGGCGTTGGGATAAAAGCGCCACCTCCCGTACCTCCGCCACCACCGCATGCCGATAAGGCGATGCACGTGCTCAATAACGAGCTTCTCATAACGCGTTTGTTCATGATGCTTTCCAATGGAAACAGGCCGCAGCGGTGAAGCGGATCGGCATTGATGCATCGCACTTCGCCAAGACAGGAGCGCATCCGCTCATTTGGCTCGTACCGATAGCTTCCATACGCTTCGTTAACAAATAGACAAACTGATGTTGTTATTAATAATTATCGGCGTCGCGCTCGGGGCGTCGCTTGTCTCGTTTAGCAACTTAATCGCTAGTCGAATTCCGCGCGGGCTTTCAATCGTTCATCCCCGGTCGATGTGCTCGGCCTGCGCCACGCCGATCGCGTGGTACGACAACGTTCCCGTAATTTCGTTCCTTGTGCTTCACGGACATTGTAGAACGTGTCGAGCGTCGATTCCGCTGCTAACACTATTTCTCGAAATCGCCGGCGCCATATCGGGTGGCGCGTTTACCTATGCGTTGCTTTGTAAGTTTTAGGAAAAGCTACCGCCGCATTTGCGGTGTTACGAACATGGCGTCTCCGAAAGAATAGAAGCGGTACTGCGAGCCGATCGCCGCGTCGTAAGCAGACTTTATTCGATCGAAGCCGCCGAATGCCGCGACGAGGACGAGCAACGTCGAGGCCGGCAAGTGGAAATTCGTAAGTAGCGCATCAACAACGAGAAAACGGTATCCCGGCGAAATGAACAGCGCCGTTTCAGCCTCAACAGCGACGACGATGCCGTCGTTTCCAGCGGCCGAAGCCTCGAGCGCCCGCATCGCCGTCGTTCCCGCTACGACCACACGCCGACCTTCGCGCTTGGCGGCGTTTACGATATCGGCCGTCTCGATAGGAATGGCGTAGCGTTCCGCGTGCATGACGTGATCGTCGATCGAATCGCCCTCCATCGGCTTGAACGTTCCAAGCCCGACGTCGAGCACGAGCGGCACGATCTGCACACCACGCGCGCGCACCGCCTCGAGTACGGACGGCGTGAAATGCAACGAAGCCGTCGGTGCTGCGACGCTACCCGGCACGCGTGCGAACACGGTTTGATATCGCTCGTCTCGCGAGGCCGCACCGCGACCGATATACGGTGGCAACGGAACTTCGCCGTAACGCTCGAGCACTTCGTCGAGTCCTAGCGTCGTCTCGAAGCGAACGACCCGCACGCCGTCGGCGTGAACCGCAACCACGCTCGCAACGGCGTCGTCGCCGAAGCGGACGCGCGAGCCGGTCCGTAATTTCCGACCCGGCTTTACGAGAGCGAGCCAATCGCGCGCTTCGAAATTGAACGGACCGCCGCTCGCCGGCCGTAGCAGAAACACTTCCGCAGCGCCGCCGCCCGGCTCGCGTCGTCCGCGCAGGCGCGCGCGAATAACGCGCGTCTCGTTTATAACTAAGACGTCGCCTTCATGAAGCAGTGACGGAAAGTCGCGAAACGTCTTGTGTTCGAGTGCATCCTCTGCAACGACGAGCAGCCGGGCCGCGTCCGCGGGAAATACGGGTTCGTTCGCGATGAGTTCGGGCGGCAGTTCGTAGCGGTACGCGTCGGTCCGTGAAAGATCGCGCGGCGGGGCGTCAGGCACGTCCGAGCGACGTGCCGGGCAGGTAGAACGCGATGATATCTTGCGCGCTCGCACCCGTCTGTCCGAGCACGCGCGCACCCCATTGGCAGAGACCCACGCCGTGGCCGCGCCCCGTGCCCGAAAGCGCGAGCGATGCGCCCCCGCTACTGAGAACGGCATTGTGTACGAAGGTACTTCGGACGATGCCCACGCCCACCGCCGTCCGAAAAGCTTGCATCGGTGTCTCGACGGTCGAGGCATCGCCCACGAACGCAATGGAGCGCGGCCGCACACCGGGCGCATCGACTCGCAACTGGACTTCGTGCACCTTACCGCAACCGGCAATCTCGCGACGTAGCGCGTCTTCGACGGCATGTAGCGGCACTTCGACCTGCCAGTTGAAGTTCGGAGTTACGGCGCAATTCGTATCGACGACGCTCGTCAGATACGGATACGGCGTGTCCCAGACGTTGCCCGCATCGGCTGTGCGTCCGCCGCAACACGAACTGTATGCGACGTGCGCGGGAAGCGCATTAAAGGTTACGATCGTCGAAGCCGTCGCATCGACGGCAGCTCGACCCTCAACGGTCTCGCTTTCGATTCCACCGTAGTTTTGATCAGCGTCACCGGAGGTTACGTCGTACGGTTTTTGCGGACGCAATTTCATGAGAGCGTACGTTCGCGACACGATGGCCTGTGCTTGTTGCGCGGCAGGCGCCCAAGCTGCAGAGACTTCTTTGCTCAGCACGCCATAGAGATACGCGTCGAGCGGCAAAATGTTGAGTAACGCGCTTCTGCCATCGGGCAAGGGAACGCTCGTAAACGTTCCTCGAAACGTTCGCCCGTTCCAAGCGAAGTGCCACGAGTCGATCTGTTGCGCCGGTGGATATGAACCCGTAGCAAGCAGGACGCGCATTTGGTGATCGGCCTCACCATCGGTAACGTCGAGACCGCCCGTCGCGAGAACGGCGCGCGGCCGTACGGCGAGCGCCGATAGAGCGGCCGTTGCGCCAACGATGAAATAGCGGCGATTGCTCGTCGAGCATACGGATGAGGCGCTACGGTCGACGCGGCCCGTTTGATTAGCACGTCGCATTACCACTTAAGTTCGACAGATACCGTTCTCGACCTAGAGGGCCGATTAAAACTAGAAGAGCTTCGGCTGCACCCCGGTTTGTGCGGCGGGAGCAAGGTTTAAATGCTCGTACGCTTCCGGCGTTACTTTACGGCCGCTCGCCGTGCGAACGACGAATCCGATCTTGAGGAGATACGGTTCGACGACGTCTTCGAGCGTTTCCGCATCTTCGGTGAGAGTCGCCGCGATCGCGCCGAGGCCGACCGGACCGCCACGATATTGTTCTGCGATCGTGCGTAGGAAGGCACGATCGAGCCGATCGAGTCCGCGTACGTCGACGCCCTCGCGGCGCAACGCCTCGTCCGCCACGGCTTCCGTGATGATCCCGTCGGCGCGCACTTCGGCGTAATCGCGTACCCGGCGCAGAAGACGATTTGCGATACGGGGCGTTCCGCGACTGCGCCGCGCGATCGTCGCGGCGCCCGGCTCATCGATCGGTATGTTGAGCACGCCGGCGCTGCGGGTCACGATCCGTCGTAACTCTTCGTCGCTGTAGTAATCGAGATGATACGTCAGGCCGAAGCGCTCGCGCAGCGGCGCCGAGAGCATCCCCGCTCGGGTCGTCGCACCGACGAGCGTGAAGCGCTCGACGGGAATCTTATAGGTCTTCGCGTAGGCGCCGCTGTCCATAACGATGTCGACGCGAAAGTCTTCCATCGCCGGATAGAGAAATTCTTCGACGACGCTGCCGAGGCGATGGATCTCATCGATGAATAGAACGTCGCCTGCCTGCAGTGACGTTAAGATACCGACGAGGTCTTTCGGTTTGTCGAGGGTCGGCCCCGACGTCGGCCGTAACGCTTGCCCCAAATCCCGCGCGATCAACGCCGCAAGCGTCGTCTTGCCGAGCCCGGGTGGTCCATAGAATAAGATGTGCTCGAGAGGCTCGTTACGCCGCTTCGCCGCGTCGATGGCGATCTTCAGATTGTCGACGACGGCCAGCTGACCCACATACTCATCGAACGAGCGTGGCCGCAAGCTTACGCCGATGAACTCTTCTTCGACGGCAGCTTCCGGTGCGACAATGCGCTGTGGCGCGGCGTCTGCCGGGCCGAGCACGACTTTTCGCGACGGCCGTCCTTCACTCATACGCGTTCCGTTCGAGGCGCGTTCCCCGCTCCCTTACGGCGTTCTAAGAGTCCCGCGAGGAACTACTCGGATACCACGCTCAAAAGGCGTTCATCGGAGGATCGACAGGGACAACGTGCAGCCCGCCGTTGTTCTTGGCGTCTTCGCCTCGACGGCCGCGACGGACGCCGTCTACGTTCTCTTTAATGCCGCGGTCGTACGTTGCCCCGGTAAAGCGCTGCAAGCTTCCGGGAAGACCTATACCGCAGCTGAGCCGGCAAGCCGGACCAAAACTGCGGTCATGAGTAAGCGTCGCTCCTTTAGCTGCATCTATTGACGTGAGCAGCTCCGGCCTCGGAGTGCCCGCTCACATCTTCATTAAGCCAACTTCTACCGTAAACCGAATTCCGCGACGCCATAACCAGCGCCCGGTACGAACACGTGTCCTGCGGCGACGGTCGGCGTCAGAAACGCGTCGCCCGTGGACTGCCATGTTCCGACCGAGCCGGAAAACAGGGTCCGCCCAAGATCGCGTGCGTCGTACGCGTACAGTTCGATCGTGCCGCCCAGCGATGCACGCGTGGTCGCCCACACGACCGCACTTCCTGCTTTGGTTCCGTCGGAAGAGACTGCCGGAATTTCGCCGCCCTCACCTGGAAAACTATTGCGCGTATGCGTCCCCTGCGTAAGGTGAGGCGTCGGCGAGTAGGAAAGCGCGAAGGCTTGCATCGGCTGACCGCCGGCACCCCAGAAGATCGAACCGGCATAGTAGGCCGGTGCACCGTAAAGCGAATCGGGCATGTTCTCGAGCGTGACTTCCTGTAACACCCGATCGCCGGTCGCGTCGTAACGTCCAAGATGATTACGATCGAGTAAAAACATGGTACCGCTCTTAACGCCGCCCACGGCAAGATGTTCGGGTGTGTTGCGACCGTACGGAACCAGCATGACGCCTGCCGAGCCGACGTCTTGGTCCGCCGCTTCGAGCGCATAATCATTCGCCGGCGCGAAATAGTCTTTGACACGCAGATCAGGCGACGTTCGTAGGATGCTGTCACCGTAGCTCGCGTGTCCGACGTTCGCATCGAACGTGCCGTTGCCGGTCGCGAAATAGAGATCTCCAGAAGGATCGACGGCCGGTGCTACCGTCGATTGCCAGATCGCCCCAAGGTAGGCATTCGCCGAACTCGCCGTCGTGTCTAAGACTGCCACGTTGCGCAGCGATGACGCCGCGTATGCGAACATCCAGCCGTGAACGCCGCCCGGCACGGCATCGCAGCTGCTGCCAAATGCGACGTAAACAGCGCCGTTCGCGAGAACGAGCCCCGGACGATTCTGTTGTTTCTGATCGTTAAACGTTGCGATCGTCCCATCGGAGGTTTTCGCGGAACCTGCGATAACGGCGGGTGCAACCCGATCGGTTCCGTCTCGTAAGTCGAGCGCGTGAAGATCGTTTTCGTATGTCGTGTTTCCCCCGCGGGTCGTTTGGATCTTGTCGACGACGTAGAGCGTCTTACGCGCGGGATCGATTACCGGTGTAGACGAAATGCCGATCGTCGGCGAGATCGCGTTGCAATCCGCAACGGAGTCGCGCGTCACGGCGGTGATCCCGGCGGCCGGATCTGTGAAGTTTCTTCGCCAAAGCAATTTCCCGTCGTCGGCGTCATATGCGAAGACGCTGTCGCCTTCGCTTGCGATAAACGCGACGTTGCGAATGCCGAATTTCGTTTGAAGTTGCGGAACGAACAGCGGCTGGGCGTAAACGACGCTATCTGCCGCAAGGGTGCGAACGAGCCCGAAACGCTTTGAAGCGACGCTCGCGGACGAAAGCGACGTCTCGTGCGGATTCCAACCGGTGCGTTCGTTATCATAATGATACGTGTAATATCCGAGATTCGCGAGGGCAGGAGCGGGCTCGCCCGCTTGTGCGGAAACCCACATCAGCGATAACGCGATCGTCGCACTCGGTAGTACGATTTTAATCAAGCAGTTCTCCAAACGTTAAACGTGAGCGTGATCGAAGCTCTCGCCGCAGGCGGAATGGGCCGGGATGCTGCTCGAAAGCTAACTTTATACTGGCTTCAGACGCTCGCTTCTTTTGCTTGGTTCCGCAGCTTTAGCATGACCCGGTCTCTTGCGTCTCAATCGCAAATGCAAGTTCCATCTATTTGCTTTTGCCGTAATCAACTGTACGAATTCCGTGTATGCCCTCGTGACAGCGGCGGGCTCTTAACTCGGAGCTTTTTTCGTAACCTATCGCGGACGACACGAACGGCACGAATCCTAAAACGCGCGCCGATCACTGACGGAGTGCCAGAGGCATGCCGTAGGAGTCTCAGACCAGGTAACTGCATGTAGGCCCTCAGCAATGAAGGCTACTGGTAGGCACTCTTCTAGTTTTAAACCACTTCCCCCGGTGCGAGGAAGACGGAGCGGTCTCGGTCGCAGGTAGTAACTCCTGATTTTTGACGCGCTCGTCGCAGGCCATATACGTCGCAACCCGTTCGGCGCGATACTTACGTGCGCTGCGATCGCTTTCGGCGTCGCGAGCTACGTAGCGGCAAATAG
>CAXTIY010000192.1:0-6800 GCA_964244215.1 uncultured bacterium | reverse complement strand
AAAACACGTGAACAAGATGACGATCAAGAAGATCAGCCACACGTGATTGGTTTCCCAAACGGGTCCGATCGTGTGCGCGATAACGTCGCGCTGGTCTTTACTGCGGGGTCCCGTCGCGACGACATCCCACACGCCGCCGCCGAAATCCGCGCCGCCGAAGATTGCGTATAGTGCGACCGCCAGAAGCGCCACGACCGCGACGAGAACGAGCGGCGTTACGGCGCTCAGTGCGGTTGCGCGATCGCGCCTGCGGGCGGCTCGATTTTCTCATCGCTGCGAATACGCAACAGCAGCCACGCGAGCGTCACGGCTAAGAATAAATAGAGCACGGTAAATCCGTAGAACGCGATATCTAAGTTCGGGGCCGTCGTCACCGCGTCGCTCGTCCGCAAGAAATTCGTCGCGATCCACGGCTGCCGGCCCTCTTCGGTAACCATCCAGCCCGCTTCCATCGCGACGAACGCGAACGGTCCCGTTACCAGTAGCGCGCGTTTGAGCCAAAGCGACGGCGCACGACGACCGCCGCGCGTCGCGAACGTCCACCATGCGGCGATCGCAAAGAGCGAACTTCCACAACCGACCATCGTGTCGAACATTAGGTGCACGGGCAGTACGACGGGTTCGTCCTTGCGCGCAAACGCATCGAGTCCGCGCACGACCGCGTGCGGATCTTCGAAGGCGAGAATGCTCAGCGCGTACGGAATTTTCAAGGCGAAGCGCGTCTCGTGCTTTTCCGCATCGGGAAAACCGCCGACTTGTAAGGGGGCGCCTGCTTCCGTCCGGAACTGACCTTCCATCGCCGCAAGCTTGATCGGTTCGCTATGCGCGTCGAAGCGCGCGGAGAAATCGCCCGCAACGAGCTGCAGCGGAATCGCCACGCTGCCGACGAGCATTCCGACGCGCAAAGCAGCCGTCGCGTAACGATTCGCCGGTTCGCGTAAGAGCGTTATCGCGTACGTCGTCGCGACCGCGAAGCCGGAAAAAACGTATGCCGAGAGCGTCGTGTGAATGACTTCGGTCGGCATCGCCGGGTTGAGGATCGCCTGCAACGGGTGGATATCGACGGCCACGCCGTTCCGGTTCGTAAAGCCGGCAGGCGTATTCATCCACGCGTTGACCGCGGTAACGAAGGCTGCGGAGAGTGCGCCCGTGATCACGATCGGGATCGAGCAGAGCCAATGCTGTAGCGGCGAAAGCCGGTCCCAGCCGTACAGATAGATTCCGACGAAGATCGCTTCGATGAAAAACGCGAAGCCCTCGGCGGAGAACGGCACGCCGATCACCGCGCCCGCGTGCTTCATGAATTCGGGCCACAGTAGGCCGAGTTCGAACGACAGCGTCGTACCCGATACGGCGCCGATGGCAAAGAGTAACAGCATGGCCCGCGACCACGTGCGGGCAAGCCGATAATAGTGCGGGTCTTTCGTGCGTAACCACAAGCCTTCGACCACGAGCAGGAGCATCGGAAGCCCGACTCCGAGTGCGGCGAATATATAGTGGAAGGCGAGCGAGGTGCCCATTTGAGCGCGGGCGGCTAGGAGATGGTCCACGCTTAGAGTTTAACGCCGCGGACGGCCGGAACGGTGCACGAATCGTCGCAGCGCTCCACGAGCGGCTTCGAAGCGAGGCTTGCGGGGTACGCTGCTTACGAACATGCTTGCATATCTCCGTGCGATCTTTTTCCAGTTCGGTCGACCTCGCCTATGGCTCCCGGCGCGGCATGAAGCGGGCGGGGCGGTACCTGCGTGACGTGGGTGAGCCGGCTCATCCGGTCGCTCGACTCCTTCGCCGCCGCCCCAGGCGCGACGCTGATCGCCATCGGCGCGACACTCGTGTGGTTGATTTTCGGCTTCGCTTCGCATTTCTCGGCGGCCTGGATTTATATGATGGCGACGACGAGCGCGGTGGTCACGTTCGTCATGGTATTCGTGATCGCGAACGCGCAGAAACGCAATACGGCGGCCTTACATCTTAAGATCGACATGCTCGTTGCGGCGCATCCCGAATTAGACAATCGCGCGGTCGGCGTGGAGCACATGCCCGATCATCATTTCGAAGAGATGCGCGAAGAGCTCGCGGCGCAGGTCTCGCGAGCCGACGGCACGGGTCAGTCCTCGTAACCGGCGGCTCGCGCGTGCGCGATCGTCTCGCGCATGCGCGGATGGTCGCCCGAGATCGTTTGCTCCCAAAGCTCGAAGCGCGGCACGCGCTCGCCGACGAGAAACGTAAAGTAGTAAATCGATAGCGGCCCGAGATAGGCGAACTGTGCGCGCAGGTCGGTTGCGAGTTCGTCGTAGGTCGAAAACGATTGCAAATAGTTCGCGAACCCGGCGTGCTCGCGATCGAGCCGCAGCATGGCTTTGGCGTTCTCGATCGTCGCGACGATTTTTTTGCGCGTCCGTACCACGCCGCCATCCGCCATGATACCTTCGACGTCGGCTTCGCCGTAATGCGCCACGCGTATCGGATCGAAGCCCTCGAATAAGCGCATGTAAGCGTCCCATTTCGACTCGATCAACTTCCACGAGAGGCCCGCTTGGAAGATCGCGCGCGACATCACGGCGAGGTAGCCGGCGAGCGACTCGGGGCGCGCGCGTTCCGGGATCGCCACGGCTTACGCCGAGAGCTCGCGTACGCGGCGCGTCAGTTCGGCGACCCGTTCGGCGCGCGTCGTGGCTGGTTCGAAGACGAGCGGCGCCCCGAACCGGAGCGTCACGTCGTAGCGATCGGAACGCGCGTACGCGAGACCCGCGGGAACGATCGGAACGGGCCTGCCGCAGAGCCGTTCGGCGCGCGCGACGAGTGCGAACGTACCCGAGCGAAACGGTAAGAACGCATCGTCGCCGGATTTGTGAGAACGGACGGGGTCGATCGTCGGATGCCCCTCCGGAAAAACGACGAGCGTGTCGCCGCGTGCAAGCAACCGCGCGCCTTGCGCGAGCGCCGCGCGCGTATACTTGAGCACTTCGTGCGGTGCGAACGCGCTCTCACTCCCGGGACCGAGGTTCTCCGCGCGCAGCGCGATCGGCCACTCCGCGAGCTTACAAACCGTTTCCATGATTCTCCGTTCGAAGCGCGTGCGCGTCCAATCGAGCGCGACGAACATGTACGGCATGCGCGGCAGCGCGCGCACGAGCGCCGCGCCGTCGTGGAGATGATGATAATGTCGCGCGGCGATGAGCGCGGGGCCGCTCGCGGGCACGTGCGCGAGACCTTCGACGCGCAGGCGCATCTCGCGCTCGTGATAACGCACGATCGCGTGGACCGCGAGGGTACCGGCCAGGCTCACGCGGGTAGTGGACGGCCCCGTGGTGCGGGTCGCAGCGCGAAGGCCGCGGGAATCAAACTCAGCGCGATCGCCGCGAGCGCCGTCGGCCACAGTCCGACCGAAAGACTCAGTGCCATCGCCCAAAGCACGTTGACCGCATAGACGCCGAACGGAATCCACGCTTCCATCACGCGGGCATCGTACGCGCGGACCCAGATAAAGCGACCGACCGCGATGAAGACGAGCCCCGTGCCGAGCCAGCCTGCGAGATTACGCAACGGCATTCCGAAATAGGCGCCGTGTTCTTTCCAAACCCAGAAGTGCATCACGCTCATCTTATCGCTCGCCATCGCGGGATCGAGTACGAGATCCCATGCCATGAGCAGCCACGCCCCAAGGGCGATCGAGAGCAGCGTCGTCGCTCGCAGCGTCGTCTGCTGGACGATCTTGGTCGCGAGTAGAAACGACGCGAAGCCCATGTAGAACCACGAAAGCGGGACCGTATAAGGAACGCGCCCCATCAACTTCCAGCCGAGAAACCCCGTGTACTCATAGCCGCCGAACGGCCAACCGGTTTTCGTCCCGGTTAGCTCCGCGGTTGCCGAAATTGCCGTCGCCGCGATGAAGAAGAGCAGCGTCCGGCGCACACCGACGCTCGCGCACCCGAACGCGATCATCGCGAGCGCCCCCGTCCAGATATCGACCGTGCCGACGTTTTGTATGGCCCACGAGTAGAACGCGAGCGCGTATGGGTTGCCCGCAAACTGCTGCACGTTCGGCACGGCGGATAGTAAACCGAACATGCCGAGCGCGAGTGCTGCGACGTGAGCGCTTAAGAAAATGACGGCGAACCGGAGTGCGATCAAACGTGACGTCCTTCGGGAACGAGCGTGCGGCCGCGCCACTGCGGCGCGCGCCGCAGTGTAGCCGCCGCGATGAGTAACACGGCCGGGATATCGGCAAGCGGCGAAAGCCAGTACGTCCAAGCGGGCGTCGCGTAGGCGCGGCGCATCCCGCCGAGCACGCCGAGCCGCGCGAGCGCGAGCGCGAGATTCACACGGAACAGCAGCGTGTCCGTGCGCCCGCGAAGCGCGAGCGTCGCGACGACGATCGCGAGCGGTAGCGCTTGAACGAGCGCGAGTTCGGCGAACGCGAGCGCGAGTTCGGCATCGGACAGGGTCGCATCTCGTAGCGGCAGCGACCGCGGCCAATTGCGAAAGCAATCGAGCAGGCTCGCATACATCTCCACCCGCGCGAGCCGGCCGCCTTCGAAGAAGCCGACCTGCGCGCCGGTTGCGATCAAGCGGCGCGCGACCGTGACGTCGTCGCTGCGCGACGTCTTGGCGGCGGCGAAGGCGCCCGCCGAAACGAGCAGCGCGCGCCGTGCGAACAAACACTGACCGTTGGCCTGTGCCTCTCGGGGCGTACGCGCGACGCTGCCGGGCAAACCTTGGCGATAGACGAGCGTCGCGAGCAACGCCGGGTGGAGCAGCGTCTCGGGAGCGCCGGAAAGCGCGAGTAACGGCGCGGCGCTGAACGCGTCGAGATAGGCGTGCTCGGCATGCGCGAGGAGCGAGCCCACGAGCTCTGCTGCCGGCCGCACGTCGGCATCGATACCGAGAATCCAAGCGGCGTCCGGGTCGCTCGCCGCGAGGCCGGCCGCGAGACCCCAGGCTTTGCCGTTCCAGCCTTCCGGCACGGGCGATGCGTCGATGAGCCGGATGCGCGCATCGCGCGCGGCAAACGAGCGAACGAAGTCTTGCGTGCCGTCGGTCGAGCCGCCGTCCACGACCACGATCTGCACGAGCGATGCCGGCTGCGCGAGAAGTCCCTCGAGACACGGGCCGAGGCGTTCGCGCTCGTCGAGCACGGGCACGATCGCGGCGACGCTGCCGGCCTCGGGTCCGGGTGTGGCGACGGGGATCGGGTCGCCCGCGCCCGTCGCAAGCATGCGCCCGAGAGCCCGAACGCCAAGCAATCCGGCTACGGCGGCGAAGGCGTTAGACGTGGATATCACGGAGCCTCCGCATGGTGTCTCTCACGATTCGATCCTTATGACGCACGGTGCGCCGACGGAGCGGGTGTTCGTTCTCTTACATGGGCTTACGGCGAGTCCGCGCCAATTCGAGCCGTTCGGACGGTTGTTATTCGAAGCGGGCAATGTTTTCATCCCGCGTTTACCCCGCCACGGCCACACGGACCGCATGACGACGGCGCTGAGCTATCTGACGGCACAGGAGCTACGCACGTTCGCCGCCGCGACGGTGAGCGAGGCGCGTACGCTCGGCCGCGAAGTCGTCGTGGTCGGTTTCTCCGTCGGCGGCCTGCTCAGCGCCTGGATAGCCCAAAATTATGCCGTCGCCCGCAGCGTGAGTATCGCCCCGTTTCTCGGCGTGGCGTGGTTGCCGCCCGAACTCACGCGCGGCGCCGCGACTTTCGCGCTACGCGCCCCCAATCGATTTTACTGGTGGCACCCGCTGCTGCGCGAACGGCTCGGGCCCGAGCACGGTTATCCGCGTTTCTCCACGCACGCCGTCGCGCACGCGGCGACGCTCGCGGCCGATCTCTTCGCGGATGCGGTACGACGGTCGCCCCGCACGAGCGATGCGCGGATCGTCGTCAACGCGAGCGAGACGACCGTCAATAACGCTGCGGCGCGACGGCTTGCGGCGCTATGGAACCGGGACGGGACGGCGCCCGCGGTGCATCGCCTCCGCGGGTTGCCCGCATCGCACGACATCATCGAACCGCTGCGCTCGCCCGACTTGACCTCACGCGTGTATCCCGAACTCATCGCGCTTGTCACCGGGTAAAAAACTGCACGATCAGCCGGCGGTGTATTACGCCGCCGCGCGCGAGCGCTTCGCCGCAATGGCCGCGCTCGACGGTCCGAACATCGCCGCGCGTTCGGGTTCGCGCCTCTACGTGCACGGAGAACGAACACCGCTCGCCGTCGTGCTCGTGCACGGGCTCACGAACGCGCCCGAACAGTGGGAACCCTTTGCGAGCGGCCTGCGAGCAGACGGCGTAAGCGTCGTCATTCCGCGTCTGCCGGGGCACGGCCATGCGAATCGCAACACCACATCGATCGCTCGCGTTACGGCGGATGATTTGCTCGCGACGGTCAACGAAGCCGTCGACATCGCAAGCGGTCTCGGTGAGCGCGTGGTCGTCGCGGGGCTCTCGATAGGCGGGTCGCTCGCGGCGTGGCTGGCGCTACATAGGCGGCTCGCGCGGGCCGTATGCATCGTGCCGTTTTTCGGCGTGCGCGGCTTGGGCCGAACCGGCAGCCGGATCTTGACGGCGTCACTGAAACGCTTACCGAATGCGTTCGTGCCCTGGAATCCGGGAGGCTCGACCGCGGCGACCCCCGCGTACGGTTACACGAAGTTTCCCACGCGGCTGCTTGCGGAAAACTTGCGCATCGGAGACGACGTTTACGCACGCGCGCTGCGAGGCATACCGGCGCAAGCCGAAGTTGCGATGCTGCTCAATACGCGCGAACCCGCTTGCGAGAATCGGCTATCGCTCG
>CAXTIY010000191.1:0-6842 GCA_964244215.1 uncultured bacterium | reverse complement strand
GGTCGCGGCGATCGCGTGGTCGCGAACGTCCGTCACGAACAGGGGTTTGACGCGCTGAGTGGTAAGTTCGGTGGCCCCTACCGCTATGAAACGACATGCAGCCCTCAGCTCGCGCTTCGACTGCCGTCGCAATCCGCTAGCCAGTCGCGAGCGCGTAAGCGGTGCGCGACTCCTGATAAAGCTGAGACTTGCGGTGTGGCTTGGTTCATCCCCGGCCTTTTGGCTTCACGCGGTCGGTGCCGGGCACTGTAGATACAGCTGAAGGGCTTGCACGGTGCAAGCCTCCATAGACAGCGGGAGGAGGCTCCGGTGCCGGTTGCGAGCCGCCTCGTCCGGGGTGTTGGTCGAGCACCCGGGGCAGCTCAACCGTCATGGGCCAGCGAGCGCGTTCTCACGGTGCCGGAGCGGATTGTTGTGTTTGTCGACCGCCTCCGTCACACGGAGCCGAAAACGGTTTTCGCGACGAGCATGGCCGAGATTCGCGATCTCAAAGCGCACTAATGCGCTGCGGTACGCTCGTGTTGCATTGTCACGCTATCGCGACGCCGTTCGTACCGCTTTTGGCGAGGGCCATCCGGCGCTCAAATATCTCCGAAACCTCCGCGCTGACATTGCCGCCTACAACGCCGTCGGTCGCCGCAACGTTTTCGATCGGCACCACGCTTTGCAGTCGATCGACGCCGATGACTTTACCGAACGCGCGCTGGGACAGCTCGAATCGCCAAACTATGGTCGCATGCTTGTTCGAGAAGCCCGATCGTCGTGCCGACTTCCGCGCCGCCCGCGGCGCCACCGAGCGTGCCCGCCCAACCGCCGGCTACGCTGCCGGCAGTGTGAACGGTCTCCTTGCCGATCTTATCGCCGTCCGCGTGAAAAGCGCTGCCCAGACGCACGCTATCGATCGCGACGCCGACGGGTACGGCGACGCCATCCAGGATCTTTAAGACGCGGGCGGCGTTGTCCGCGGCGCCGATCACGGCGCCGGAAACCGGAACGGCGCGGTGTTCGCTTACCCCAAGATTAAGATGTGGGCCCGTCTGAGCACCCTTATACGTATGCGAACCATCGAAGCGCAGCTCGAACTGTCCTCGCGGAGTTCCGGTGCCGTCTGAATTCGTCTTCGTATCGAAGAGGCCGGCTACCGAACTATTGCGCGAGCGGCCGCTTGCGATATTCTATTTTGGTTCGATCGAGCGCATCTCGTACCGGTGTGGGACGATGCGATGGGCTTCGATGCCCAGCACGGCTTCGGAGATGGCGCCCGCGCAATCCCATAAATCGTCGCGATCGCTTCGGCCGAACGACGCCGCGTCGTGCAGTGCGATCGATGATTGCGGCAGCCGTGCCTGCGGTTCCGCGATCCCGTCGGATTGCGCGGCAGATGCGGCAGCCCCACCCATTTGCGACGCGTCCGCGCGTGTTGGGCTCGACGCCGAGAGAGCGGAGCTCGGATCCGAAACGCCTCGTCCGGTTATTGCAGACGACGTGTATGCTTCTCCAACGTCGAACGGGATCGAGGTGACGACCGTGAGGCGGTCCCTTCGCGTTGGTTAATCACGCATCGCGCACGCTTCGCAAGGCGTCTGGCCGACTGCCGCTCGGCGGGAGCGGGTTTCGCCGGCAAGAGCCGGCGGCGATCAAGCGGCGGTCACTTCGATCCGTGCCCGATCGCGTAATTCGACGCGCGCCTTGCCGCCCGCCGATATATCGCCGCGCAGGAGAGCCGTCGATAACGGATTCGTGACGAGTCGCGCGATCGTACGCGCGACATAACGCGCGCCGCTGCCGGCCGCGACGCTTTCGCTTGCGAGGAAGCTACGCGCCTCGTCCGTCAAGATGATAGAGATGCGTAGCGCGCCTAAGCGCTCGGCGACGGCGCTCATCTGCAACTCGACGATGCGCTCGATATCCGCCTCTCGCAAATCGTTGAAGTGGATGACGTCGTCGATGCGATTGAGCAACTCGGGCCGCACGTAAATCTCGAGTTCCGACGGATCGGCGTTGCTCGTCAAAATAACGATCGCGTGCCGGAAATCGACGACGCGGCCCTTCGCATCGGTTACGCGGCCGTCGTCGAGGATTTGCAGCAGAATCGCCGCGACGTCGGCGTGCGCTTTTTCGAATTCGTCGAATAACACGACACAATACGGGCGGCGCCGCACGGGTTCCGTTAATTGTCCGGGCTCGTCGTGGCCCGCATATCCCGGCGGCGCGCCGAGCAGACGCGAGACGGTATGCGACTCCGTGTATTCGGTGAGATCGATGCGCACGAGCGCTTCTTCGGTGCCGAACATTTCGTCTGCGAGTGCGCGTGCGAGTTCGGTCTTGCCGACGCCGCTCGAGCCGACGAACAAAAATCCGCCGACGGGCTTGCGCGGATCTTTGAGCCCGGCGCGTCCGCGCCGAATAGCGGCCGACACGAGCGAGATCGCGTGATCTTGACCGACGACGCGCTTCGCGAGCGCACTTTCCAGCGCGAGCAGATTGCGCGATTGTTCTTCGGTAAGCGAGCCTTGCGGAATACCCGTCCACTTCGCGACGACCGACGCGACGTCGGCCGGGCCGACCGTGAATCCGCCGTGCAACGCGACCGAGGCCGACGCTTCGTCGATGAGATCGATCGCCTTATCTGGTAAGAATCGGTCGACGATGTAGCGCGCGGAAAGGCTCGCCGCCGCATCGACCGCTTCGTCGGAGATCGTCACGCCGTGATGCGTCGCATATTTGCCGCGCAAGCCGCGTAAGATTTGCGCGGTTTCTTCAACCGACGGTTCCGCCACGGTGACCGGCTGAAAACGCCGTTCGAGCGCGGCGTCGGTTTCGATATGCTTGCGGTATTCTTCGAACGTGGTCGCGCCGATGCACTGCAATTCTCCACGCGCGAGTTCGGGCTTGATCATCGAGGAAAGATCGAGCGAGCCCTCGGCCGCACCGGCGCCGACGAGCGTGTGCAATTCGTCGATAAAGAGAATGACTTCGCGCGCCGATTTCTTTATTTCATCGACGATGCGCTTGACGCGGCCCTCGAATTCGCCACGATATTTGGTGCCCGCGACGAGCGGTCCGAGCGAGAGCGACAGCAGCCGTTTGTCCTTGAGGACGGCCGGCACGTTACCCGCCGCGATTCGCTGCGCGAGCCCTTCGACGACCGCCGTTTTGCCGACGCCGGGATCGCCGATCAGCACCGGATTATTCTTCGAACGGCGCGCGAGGATCGAGACCATGCGGTCGATCTCGACTTCCCGGCCGATCACGGGATCGAGTTCGCCCGCGCGGGCGGCGGCCGTGAGGTCTCGCGAGTAGGATGCCAAGGTCGGCGTTCCGCCACGCAGGCGTTTCGTCCATTCGCGCGGGTCGCCCGGCGGCAGGTCGCGCTCGCCGCGTTGGAAGCGGTCGATTGCGAACGTCGTTCCGACCGCGAGCGCAACGGCCACGAGCGCGGAACCCACGAGCGGCACGATCGCCGTGCGGCGGCGCCGCGCGCACGCTTCGCACACTTCCGCCTCGACCCACGTCCCGCTACGTAGCGTGAAGTCGCGCGTCGTGGCGGGAGCGACGCCACAGGTCTCGCAAGTCGGGGCTTTCGTATTGAGGCCGGTACCAGTCACCATCGAGGCGTACTTTCGCGACCGAAGCCCGAGCGCATGCCGGGCTTTACCGGATCGCCGCTTCCCGAAGCAAGGAGCACTTGTGGCGTACCCGCAATACGACTGGCGATATTTTGCGTTCGAAAGGGTCCTCCACGAAACCATGGCCTATGTCATCACCGAACCTTGCATCGGCACGAAAGATAAGTCGTGCGTCGACGTGTGCCCGGTCGACTGCATTCACGGCAAGGACGATGAAAAGCAACTCTTCATCGATCCCGAAGTCTGCATCGATTGCGGCGCTTGCGTTTCCGCGTGCCCCGTCGAAGCGATTTACGCCGATTCCGACGTTCCCGAAAAGTGGAACGGTTACATCGGGACCAACGCCGACTACTTCAAAAGCTAAGGTCCGTTAGCGGCGAGCGAAGCGGTATGCGGCGCGTCGTCGCTCACGAACTGATGGACGATCCCGCCGTAAACCCGGCGGAACTCGCCGAAAATTTCGACGACATCGAATACGCAAATCGCGTGTTCGGTGGAATCGGCCCGGTCGCATCGGCGATGCGTCGCGTGCGGGCCGAGCGCTTACTCGACGTCGGTTGCGGAAGCGCCGACGTTCCGCGTGCGTTGCTCGCTCGCGCGCGTGCGCAAAAGCGGTCGCTCGAGGTCGTCGCACTCGATGCGAGCGAAACGGTGCTCGCGATCGCTCGCGAACGCAGCTCGGGCGAGCCGTCGTTACGCTTCGTGCGGGGCGACGCCGCACGACTGCCGTTCGACGACGGTTCGTTCGACGTTGCGACTTGCAATCTCGCCTTACACCATTTCGAACCGGAGGCCGCGGTGACGGTGCTCGCGGAGCTTCGACGGGTCGCGCGCGTGATGCCGATCGTCTGCGACCTCGAACGTTCGCGCATCGCTTACGCCGCGACGCGGCTTTTCGCACGTTTCGTCGCGCGCAACCGTCTTACCAAACACGATGCACCCTTATCCGTCGAGCGCGCATATACCGCACGCGAAGTCGAAGCGCTCGCGCGCCGCGCAGGCTGGCGCCGGCCCCTCGTACGCCGCACGCCGTTCTTCCGGATCTTGCTCGTCGACCGTGCCTGAGGTCGTGATCGTGGGCGGCGGGCCTGCGGGTTCGGCGTGCGCGCTTTCTTTGGCAAGACGGGGCATCGGCGTTACGCTCGTGGAGCGGCAACGTTTTCCGCGGCGCAAAGTTTGCGGCGAATACTTAAACGGCGGTGCGGTCGCAGCGCTCGACGATCTCGGTTTGCGCGAACGAGTCGAGCGCGTCGCTCACCCGCTGCACGGAATACGGATCGTTCCGCCCGGTACGGCGGCGCTGGAATTGCCGTTTGCGACACGTTCGCTTGCGTGCGAGCGCGCGGTGCTCGATGCGTTGCTGCTCGATGCGGCGCGCGAAGCGGGCGCGTGCGTCGTGCGCGGACACGCCGAAGACCTCGCATTTTCCGCAGACCGCGTTACGGGCGTCGTCGTGCGTGACGAAGACGGGGCGCGCCGAACGCTCGACGCGCGGGTCGTCGTCGGCGCCGACGGCGCGGGCTCGCTCGTCGCCCGCAAACTGCGCCTCGCGCGAGCCGCCCGTGGCGAGCGACGCTTCGCGCTCGGGGGCCATTATCGCGGCTTCGGCAAACTCGAGTCGCACGTGGAAATGTACGTCGGGACGGGCGCGTATTTTGCGATCAATCCGCTCGACGAAGAGCGCGCGAACGTGATGGTCGTGGTGCGCGACGGCGATCTCGGCGCGTGGTCCGGAGCGGTCGACGAAGGCATGCGCGGCAAGGCGGCGGCGCTCGGCCGCGGACACCGCAGCTTCGACGCGGCCGAGCGGCTCGGGCCGCGCGTATCGGTCGGTCCGCTCGCGTTCGACGTGAGCGCCGTCGTGCGCGGACGCGCCGTGCTGATCGGCGATGCGGCGGGCTTTTTAAACCCGTTTACGGGGCAAGGCGTGTACTTGGCGCTACGCGGCGCGCGCGAAGCGGCGGAGGCGATTGCGGCGGGCTTTGCGGACGCCACGAGCGCCGAAGCGGCCCTCGCGAGCTACGCCCATCACCGCGAACGCGATTTCGCCGTACGCAAGCGGTTGACGCGGGTCGTAAATCTGCTCGTCGACGTGCCGCCGCTCGCGCGGCGCGCCGTCGCGCGGCTAGGCGCTCGGCCGGATCTCGGAGCGACGTTGCTCGGCGCGCTTGCCGGTACGCTCGCACCCGAGCGGGCGCTGTCGCCCATGTTACTCGGACGGATGCTCGTATGACGGAGATGCGCAGCGAGATTACGATCGCGGCGTCCGCGGCCACGATCTACCGCCTGGCCGCCGAAACCGAACGTTGGCCCGAGATCTTGCCGCACTATCGTTCCGTTCGCGTGCTCGCGCGCAGCGGAGCGACGCGGACGGTCGCTATGGCCGCATGGCGTGATGCCATTCCGATCTCTTGGGTCGCGGAACAAACGGACGATCCGGCAACGCCCGAGATTCGCTTCAAACACGTGCGCGGGTGGACGCGCGGCATGGACGTCATTTGGCGCTTCGAGCCGGTTTCGAGCGGCACGCTCGTCACGATCGAGCATCGCTTGCAATTCGCTTTTCCGATTGCCGCCGAGTGGCTCGGCGAACACGTCGTCGGCGAGTTCTTCGTGGATAACGTCGCCCGCAAAACGCTCGCCCGCGTTAAAGCGCTCGCGGAAGCCGCGAGCCTTAAAGCGCTCGCGGAAGCCACGCCGTGAACGGGAGAAGCGGACGCGTCGTCGTCACCGGAATCGGCATCGTTTCGCCGATCGGAACGGGCGTGGATGCGTTTTGGGAAAACGCCCTCGCGGGCACCATCGGCGTCGATACGTTGACGCGCTTCGATCCGAGCGAATTCGGCTCGCACATGGCCGCGCAAGTTCCGGCGTTCGATCCGCACGATTACCTCGAACGCAAACACGTCGCGCGCACCGAACGGTTTAGTCAGTTCGCAATCGCAGCTTCCAAACTCGCGCTCGAAGATGCGGGACTCCAGACCGACGCGTTCGCAACCGAAATCGGCGTCTATATCGGATCCGCACTCGGGGGCCTCGCGTTCGCCGAAGAACAGCACGGCGCGTATCGCGAACGCGGCTCGCGGGCCGTTCGGCCGTTGCTCGCGATCTCGGTTTTCGGCGGGGCCGCGACGGCCAACGTCGCGATCGCTTTCAACCTGCGCGGGCCGGGCGTCAGCAACGCGAACTCGTGCGCCGCGGGCGCGGTCGCAA
>CAXTIY010000190.1:0-6863 GCA_964244215.1 uncultured bacterium | reverse complement strand
CTCAGCTTCGGTTTGATGCGCGTCATCAATATGGCGCACGGCGAGATGGTGATGATGGGCGGCTATCCCACCTATCTCTCGATCGCGACCTTCGGTAAGGGTGCGGGCTTCTTCATCGGCATCGGCGTGGCGTTTCTCGGCACGGCGCTCTTCGGGGCGCTGCTCGAAATGACGTTGATTCGGCGGCTGTACGGCCGGCCGCTCGACACGTTGCTCGCGACCTGGGGCGTGAGTCTGGTCTTGCAGCAATCCGCGCGCAGTATCTTCGGACCGACGGGCGTCGAAGTAACGGCACCCGAATGGCTCGCGGGCTCCGTCTCGCTCGGGGGTAGCGCGCTTACCGGCCTCTCGCTGCCGAGCGTGCGCATCTTCGTTATCGTGCTCGCGCTCGTGGTGTTCGCGGCCGTCGGATTGCTGCTCTCGCGCTCGCGCCTCGGCTTACTCGTGCGCGGCGTCCATCAGAATCGTTCGATGGCAGAGGCGCTCGGGGTCAATACGCGGCTCGTCGATCTCGCCGTCTTTTCACTCGGTACGGGCATCGCCGGGATCGCGGGTGCGGCGCTCGCGCTGATCGCTCCGGTCACGCCGACCGTCGGGCAAAGCTACATCGTCTACGCATTTCTCGTGGTTATCGTGGGCGGTCTCGGAAGTATTCTCGGCACCGCCTTTGCGGCGCTTTCGATCGGGCTCATTTCGGCGACGGCGCAAATCTTTACGAGCGTCAGCGCCGCGGACGTGTTGCTCCTTCTATTCGTGATCGCGTTTATTCAGTTCCGGCCGCGCGGCATCATCGCTCCGCGCTCGCGCGCCCTCGAGGAAGCATAACGTGTGGCGGCGCGAACTCGGATATGCGGCGCTGCTCCTAGTCTTCGCATGCGCGCCGCTCTTCGTCGGGCCATACGAACTCTCGCTTCTCGGGCGGTTTCTGGCGCTCGCCGTACTCGCGCTCGGGATATCGCTCATCTGGGGCGTCGGCGGCATCTTGAGCTTGGGTCAAGGCTTATTCTTCGCACTCGGCGGTTACGCGATCGCTTTACATTTGAAGCTCGTTGGTGTGGAACCGGGCGGCATGCCGGATTTCATGCAATGGAGCGGGCTCACGCAATTGCCGATTTGGTGGGCGCCGTTCCGCAGCCCCATCTTCGCGCTCGTGGCCGTGTTTCTCGTACCCGGACTCACGGCCGCAGCGCTCGCCTTCTTCGTCTTCCGGCGGCGCGTCGGCGGCGCGTATTTCGCGATCATCACGCAAGCGCTCGCGCTCGCCGCAACGACGTTCATCATCAGCCAGCAGCCGTACACGGGCGGCTTCAACGGCCTAACGAGTTTTACGAGCGTGCTCGGCTTTTCGCTCGCCGACGCGCACACGCAACTCGCGCTCTATTGGCTCTCGCTTGCGGTTCTGGCGCTGACGTTTACGGCGATGCGCGTTTTGCTCGCCTCGCACTTCGGCAAAGTGCTGCTCGCAATTCGCGACGGCGAGAATCGCGTGCGTTTTCTCGGGTACAACCCGCTACCGTTTAAGGTTATCGCGTTTGCAGTCGCGGGCGTGCTCGCGGGCTTATCCGGTGCGCTCGTGACGCTCGATCTCGGCGTGATTTCACCCGCGATGTTCGGCGTCGTGCCGTCGATCGAAATGGTTATCTGGGTCGCCGTGGGCGGTCGCGGAAGTTTACTCGGCGCGCTGATCGGAACGCTGCTCGTAAATTTCGGCAAAGATTTCGTCAGCAGCGCGTTTCCGGATTACTGGCTCTACGCGATGGGCGCGCTCTTCATCATCGTGGTAACCGTCGCGCCGCAGGGCATCATGGGGCTCGTACGGCCGAACTCCGGTCTATCGCTGCCGTGGCGCGCGCGCTCGCGAGCCGTCGAATGAATACGGGGTCGGCTACGACGTTACTCGCCGTCGACGACGTAACCGTTTCGTACGACGGTTTCAAGGCGCTCGACGGCCTGAGCCTAACGGTGGAAGCGGGCAAAATTCACGTTCTCGTGGGTCCGAACGGCGCCGGCAAATCGACGTTACTCGACACGATCATCGGGCGCGTTCGAGCGACGAGCGGACGCATCATCTTCAAAGGTGAGGACGTCACGCGGCTACCCGAGCACCTGATCGTGCGGCGCGGGATCTGCCGAAAATTTCAAACGCCGGGCGTACTCGAAGCGCTAACCGTCCAAGAAAATCTCGTCGTTGCGGCAACGCGCGAACGTGGCTCTTGGAGCGTTCTCACGCGCGGTCGCTCCGCAGCCGAACGCGCGCGCGTCGAAGAAGTGCTCGGCATCATCCGGCTCGGTGCGAAACGCTCGATGCTCGCGGCTAATCTCGCGCACGGCGAAAAGCAATGGCTCGAGATCGGCATGGTCGTCGCCTCCGATGCCGATTTGTTGTTACTCGACGAGCCGGCAGCGGGCATGTCGCATGGTGAAGCACAAGCCACGGCCGAACTCATTCACTCGCTGAGCGGGCGCCACGCGTTTATCGTAATCGATCACGATATGGATTTCGTAGAACGGCTGGCCTCGCCCGTAAGCGTGCTGCATATGGGACGGATGCTCGCTCACGGAAGCATCGCGGAGATTCGACGCGACCCGAGCGTCGAAGCCGTCTATCTCGGCCGCCCGGTAGAAGCAAATGCTGCTCGCGCTTGATGGCGTCGGGGCCGCCTACGGCTCGAGCCCGGTGCTGGGTGGAATCGCGATGTCGGTCGGCCCGGGAGAAGCCGTCGCGCTGCTCGGCCGTAACGGCGTCGGCAAGACGACGCTATTGCGTACGATTACGGGATTGCACCGGGCGAACGCGGGGCGTATTTCGTTTGCCGATACCGAAGTCGCGGCGTATCCCGCCTACCGGCGCGCGCGGCTCGGTATCGGTTACGTGCCGCAGGGCCGCGCGATCTTTCCGCTGCTGACGGTGGAAGAAAATCTCGCGCTCGGAAGTTCGTCGCTCGGTACGCGTGGTGCGGGTTCTTCGGGCGCACCGTTCGCCGCCGTGTACGATCTCTTCCCGACGCTCGCGCGGCTGCGCGCCCGCAAAGGCGGTGTGCTCAGCGGCGGCGAGCAGCAGCAACTCGCGCTCGGCCGCGCCCTCGTCGGCAAGCCACGTTTACTGCTCTTGGACGAGCCGACCGAAGGCATCCAACCCTCCATCGTGGCCGAGATCGGCCGCGCGCTCGGCTTCATCCGCACGGAGATGAACGTGGCGCTCTTGCTCGTCGAGCAGCATCTCGATTTCGCGTGGTCGATCGCCGAACGCTATTACGTGATGCAACGCGGCCGGGTGGTGAAGACGGGCACGACGGCAGCCGATCGGCCGAGCGACGTGGTGCCGTTGCTCAGCGTGTAAGGCTCGAACCGGGGGCTATCGCTTACTTCGCGAATAAATCGGAAAACGAGAGAGTGCGCGATGACCGCGATTATCCCCGAAATATTGCTTCCGAACGGCGAGCCCGAATTCGAGTGGGTCCGCGGCCGAGCGCTTCAAAAGAGTTGCCCCGCGTCCATCCACTCGTTCGTGCAGGGTGCGCTGCTGCGAATAGTCGGTAATTGGGCGCGCGACCATGATGCAGGGCAAGTCGGCGCAGAATGGCGCGTACGCATTTTACCGCTCGGTTCGCTCGAGCGGCGGCCACTCACACCCGACGTGGCGTTCTTTTCCCGTGCTGGGCTCGCGACGATCAGCCGTAAGATTGGGAACGACGTGCAGTATCCACCGCTCGCTCCGGATATCGCATTTGAGGTTATCTCTGAGAGCGATGAAACGGCCGACATCGAAGCCAAGCGCGCCGATTACTTAAGTGCCGGATCGATCTGCGTCATCGAGTTGTATCCGGCCGCGCGGGAGTTACGGGCTTGGCGAACGCCGGCGGCGGCTGCGACGATCGGCCGGGCGGGAGTTTGGACCGACGAGTCGTTTCCCGGCCTCGTCATTGCGGTCGCAGACCTGTTCGAAGAATACGACGCGTTTCTCGCAACGCTCGGAGATTAGACGGCGCTCAATCGTCGAGCGGACGGGCGCCGGGAGGCAGATATGCCGTGGAAAAGCACGTCTGCGTACGCGTCGCGGCAGCGGTAGCTGCGTGGTGTGCGCCCACGCACGACCGATCTATTCGAAGAGCGGCCGATACTCGGAGCGGATTTCGAAGGGAACGGGCGAGCGCCGTTCGAGATCGGCGACCGCCGCTCGCGATGCCGCGAAGCGCGCGACGTGCAACGTATCGGAAATCCGTACGAGCCGCGCGCTACCGGGCATCAGACCCGGCACCATTTTCAGGGCCGCGGCCACCGCGAGTTCGCGCGTCGGCATCACCATCGGCAAGCGCGAATTTTCAGCCGTGGTCGTGGTCAGCGCATTGAGATAGGTCGCGCTCGGATCGTAGGCGGCCGCGAGGTCGGCCGTGACGACATCGGCGAGCCCGACGCCGTTACCGTTGCCTTCGGCCTCCGGTGTGAGGCCGAGATAGACGAGCCGCCCGACCGAGGGGAGCCCGGAAATATGGCGGCTCGGGAAACGGCCCGTGACGTTGGGATCGCCGCCGCCGCCGCTGATATTCTTGCCGACCCGGTCGACGACCAGCACGTCGAGGGCGGCAAACGGCAGGCGCGGAAACGTCGCTCGCACCTCTTCGAGCAGCGCGGCCTCCGCCGCGAGCAGACCCGCAGCCGGAAGCGCGACGATCCGGCACGGCAACTCTTCGGCGTTCTCCAAAATGGCGAGGGCAAAGGCGACCTTGCCCGTATCGAGCACGAGTTGCGCTGCGGCCGGGACGTTCTCGTGCATCGTTTCCCAGCCCGGGGCGTGCACCGAGCGCGCGCCTTCGCGCTTCCCAAGACCGATCGCGAGCATCTTCGCGGGCCCGCTTTCGATCGGTCCGCGAAACGACGTATGAAGTTTCACGCGGTTGAGCGCGACGACGGCATCGGCCGCGTGAGCGAGCGCATCCATAAAGACCTCGACGCCGGCCGCGGTCTTACCAAGCGACACGGTATCCATCGTCGCTTCGATCGGGCAGCCGACGGCACTCTCCGTAATGCCGAGATGGGCGAGAACGCGCCGCTGCCCTTCGGCATTGGAGGCACCGTGCGAGCCCATCGCGGGCACGATGAACGGACGCGCACCCTGCGCGCGCAGCTCCGCAACCAGGGCGCGCGTGATTTCGTCGATACGCGCGATGCCGCGGCTGCCGACGGCGATGGCGACGGCGCCCTGCGGCAGCGTTACGCCGCTAAGAGCCCGGCGGACGGCTCCGGGAACGTCGCCGAGCGCGGGCGCGCTCGGTAAACGTTGTTCTACGACCGCGACGAGCGGTAACTCGACGTCGCCGAGAACGGCGCGAAGCTCGGATGAGACATTGCGGAAATCGATACGTCATCTCGCTTGGGCAAAGCAGAAGCCTTGCCTTCGGCGCGAGGGAGTATTAAGCCATGCCTGCGTGCACGCTTCGCGCGTCGACGAACGTAAAGCGCGGCTCGCGGATTCCCGAAAAGAACGCCGCCAGATCTTCCACCATATGCGTGACACCGCGGTGCGTCAACGCATAAGTTTCGTTCGCCGGCGCGTAAACCGCGCACACCTCTTCGGAAGAGGCGGCATCGTGAATCGGGGCGCTCAAAAAGAGTGCCGCAACCGCGTTCTCCGAGCGCTGCTCGACGACCGCGGACGCATCCGCATAACACCAGCGCACGCCATTCTCTTCACGAACGAGCGTAAGCCCGGGTCCGAATCGCTCGAACAAGGGTGACGCGAGTTCAGAGAAAAGGGCCGCTTGCGAGGTCGCCATCCCGCTAACGATAGCCAAACGGCAGCCTCCGAGCATCGGACATTGGGCCCGAGCGCAAGCGCCGGGCCCGACGGATGTCCGAAGCCTAACGGGCGACGGCGAGCCGTTTCACGATAAGGTCGGTAACATACTCGGGCGTCGAGGCGGCTTCGCGAATGTCGAGCGAAACGTTCTCGCCGCCGTCGAAAAGCACGCGCGCGATCGAGGCGTCATCGCCGACCGATGCGACGGCCGTTCCGGCAGCACTGACCCACATCGCCGAATCCCACGAAAGTTCTTCGGTACGGACGTCCGCGCCGAGCCGGGTCCGAACGCCGGCGTTCACTGCGTCTACCCATTTGTCGAATGTCATGTTTAACTCCTGGTTTTTATCCATTTGGCCGTAGGCCTCCGACATCATACGCGTGTCGAGGGTGACTTGCAAGTTGTTTTCGGACGATCGACGCGTGCGCGTCGCTGCTTCGCGAGGGAGCGCCCGTGGTACCCAGAAAGCGCGACTATGGCAATCAACTCCACGCCCGACACGCTTAGGCTTTCTGAGGTGTATCGCTCCTACGGCGACCTGCGCCGACAGCCCGGTCTGACGATGCGTGTTGCCGCACGACGGCTCGGCGTGACCGCGCTCGAGCTCGCGACGGCGCTCTGTGAAGCGGGCGACGCGACTCGCCTCTCGCCCAAGCCCGCGCCGTTGCTGGAGCGTGCCGTGGCGCTCGGGCGCGTGACGGCGCGGTCGCAGAGCCGCTACGCGAGCTTGGAATCCGTCGGTACGTACGGCCCACCCGATATCGGCGAGCATACCGGCATCGTCATCGGCGACAACATCGATCTGCGCATCTTCCCGAGCGGTTGGGTCTACGCATACGCGTTTGCCGGCTCGAGCAGCGCGGGCACGTCGCCGAGCATCGAGATTTTCGACCGTGCCGGCGCGCTCGTACATGCGATCGGGTTACGACCCGAGAGCGACCACGCAGCGTATGAACGGCTCGCCCGCGAGCTGGCGCTCGAGGGCCACGCAGCCCCGCTCTCGCCCGAGCCCGAAGCCCATCACACCGAGAAAAAAGATGGCGACATCGATAGAGCCGCGTACCG